>CAZTAR010000124.1:0-11170 GCA_964611695.1 uncultured Planctomycetaceae bacterium
AGATGATCGACATCTGCGACTTCGCCGTCGGCCTCTCACGCCAGCTCTACGGTCTGACAATGCACTCCGAACGCCCCGGGCACCGGATGTACGAGCAGTGGCATCCCCTCGGCACGATCGGCGTGATCTCGGCCTTCAACTTTCCCGTTGCCGTCTGGGCGTGGAACAGTGCCCTTAGTGCGGTCTGCGGTAATGCCACCGTGTGGAAGCCCTCCAGCAAGACGCCCCTTACCGCCATCGCCTCGACCAAGATCGCCGCAAAGGTCTGCGAGGGGATGGGCGTAGATCCCGCCATCTTCAGCCTCGTCGTCGGGCGCGGCTCGACCATCGGTGAGAAGCTCATCGGCGACCGTCGCATCCCGCTCGTCTCCGCGACGGGGTCGTGTCGCATGGGCTATCGCATCGGCGAAGTCGTCGGCAAGCGGCTCGGTCGGACGATTCTCGAACTCGGCGGCAACAATGCCATCATCGTGACACCCGATGCGGACATGGACATGGCCGTTCGCGGGATCGTCTTCGGCTCCGTCGGCACGGCCGGCCAGCGATGCACGAGCACGCGGCGGATCATCGTCCACGAATCTAAACGCAAGGAGCTGACGGATCGCCTCCTGGCCGCCTACAAGCAGGTCAAGATCGGCAACCCGCTGAAAGAAGGCACGCTGATGGGACCGTTGATCGACACGGACGCCGTGGCGACGATGCAAGCGGCCATCAAGCAGGTCAAGGAATCGGGCGGCGAAATCCTCTGCGGCGGCGAGCCTCTCTCCGGGGGTGACTACCCCGGCGGCTGCTACGTCGCGCCCTGCATTGCCAACGCGAAGAACGAATTCAAGATCGTCCAGGACGAGACCTTCGCCCCGATCCTCTACCTCATCGGCTACGACAAACTGGATGACGCCATCGCGATGCACAACGATGTGCCACAGGGCCTGTCGAGCGCGATCTTCACGCGGAACCTGCTCGAATCCGAACGATTCCTCGCCTGCACCGGCAGCGACTGCGGCATCGCCAACGTCAACATCGGCACCAGCGGCGCGGAGATCGGCGGCGCGTTCGGCGGAGAAAAGGAAACCGGCGGCGGCCGAGAATCCGGCTCCGACGCTTGGAAGGGCTACATGCGGCGGCAGACCAACACAATGAACTGGAGCACGGAACTGCCGTTGGCGCAGGGGATCAAGTTCGGGGACTAACAAGACCCGCGCCGGCGAAAAAAACGTTTGAACATCTAACGTGCGCGTCGCTGCCCGGGTGGCTATTGCATCTACCCTCGCAGCGATCGCGCACTTTCTCATGCGGGTTCGGTGGTCTGTTTCGCCCCCGTTTGGGGCTGGGTGAGACCGAACCTCTCGACATTTGATATCATGTGGCTACTATCGTATCCGGCTGCAAGGAAACAGTTTCCAGTTGAATCATTTGGCGCTTGCCATGAAGTCCCCTCTGTTTCGTACACCCTATCCGCGTCCTTTGTTCCTGTCCGACCCGGGGAATGACTTCACGTTCGAAGAACTTGAGCGAATAGTGAATACTCCGAATCCCGAACTGGGATGGAGCGAATTCCGCGATCTCTTTGCCGTTGGCCTCCCCGCTGGCAGCTACGAGGAATCGGTTTACTTCTTGCCGTTGGCCATTGAGTACATGTGCTCTGGGAAGGAAGGCGCTTTCGAGTTTTTCTCTAGCGTGATTCACTTCGTATCTGACCACGCTGAACAACTGTCTGATGATCAGCTTCTAATACCCGTACAAAACGCTTTCCAAGAGTGCTTTGAGAAGTGGACGAGCACGTTCCGGGTCCAACACTACGATCGAGAAGCCTGCAAGAGAATGGGCTCAGGTCTGTACTATTGCGACTTGGTGGAGAACGCGGATTTCGTCTGCGAACTGATTTGGGAACTGATCAGCTTCAAGACCCTCGCCCATTGGGCAGACGTCATGGTCGAGTCCCTTGCGAGCAGGCACAGCGACCCCATCAAATCCGCTTGGTTCCTCCATTGCATTCTCCAAATGCGCCGGGGTGACTATGAAGCCGAGCGTGAGATTCTCGTCACCCTGAACGCTGATCAACCGTTGATCGAGTACCACGGTGGCATCGTCCTCGAGCACCTCGTACCGTCCGAGGCATCTCCCACGTATTGGGAAGAGGTGTTTGCTTCGTTCAGGATGTGATCTTGGGCGAGCCGCAGCCATGCGCCGCACGGAGGTGCCTTTTGCCGTTTGAGCGACCAGCCACGTTGACGCTTGACCGGGGCACGCAGCTTGAAGAACTTTGATCTTTACGCAAGTCTGCTATAATAGGGAGGGACATGAGGGTTGCTCGCATGATCGAAATCGTCTTTGCAGTTGAAGAAGACCCCGAGGGCGGTTACGTCGCCCAGGCCGCCGGTCAGGCTATTGTGACCCAGGCGGACGATCTTGAGGCTCTGCGAGAGCAGGTCCGCGATGCGGTCCGCTGTCATTTTCCGGACGAGTCGGAACGCCCCAAGCTGATTCGCCTGCACATCGTCCATGACGAGGTGATTGCCGCGTGAAACTGCCGAGAGACTTGTCGGGACGGGACCTCGTCAAGGCCCTCGGTCGGCTGGGCTACAATGTGGACCACCAAACTGGTAGCCACATGCGGTTGACTCGGGAGAGCGGCAGTGGCGAACAACACTTGACGATCCCGGAACACGATCCCTTGAAGGTCGGCACACTCAACGCCATCCTGAGAGCCGTCTGCGAGCATACTGGCTTGACGCGTAACAAGCTCCTCGCCGAGCTGATGCGATGAGGGCACGTTTCAGCGTGAGGTGGTGTGGAGCGGCAAACGCCCTCGCGTTGCACCGGCATCATGACACGTTGACCGTCATCCGAATCTGACCCAACCCCACAATGGGATGCTACTCCGGGCCTATCTCGAAAACGGCTCCGCATCCGGCATGGGGGCACTGGACCTTTATGGCCTTCTTCGATTTTCCTGCAACGCTGACGGCTTCGAGCATGGCGCCGGCAACGCCGAGGCAAACGCCTGGGGGGACTGTATCTTCGAAAGTGAACACCGTGTCACGGTCGCATCGCGCGGGACACGAGCGTTTGCCCGGCGGCTTCACACAGCGTACCTGAACGACACGGCGCGACTCGGCAACATTGTGCGACTGAGCTTTATGGCGAGACTGGCCGGTCCTTGATTCATCGCCGGGCTTCTCGGCTCGCCGGCCAACGCGGTCGGGCGTTGATTCGCCTTGCAGGTCGTCGACGAAGCAGACGTCCTCGCCCGCGTCCATGGCCCTGTTGGCCATCTCGTCGGCGTCCTCATTCGCCTCGCGTCGAACGTGGGAGATGGACCACTTCTTGAATCCGCGAAGGCGGTCGAACGCGATATCGAATAGCCCGCGGAGGGACTGGCTCTTCACACGGTATTCGCCGTTGATCTGGCGGACGAGCAACTCGCTGTCGGAGAAGATCACCAACTCATCGGCGGCCGCGGCCTGGGCGGCTTCGAGGGCTTTGACCAGCGCAGTGTACTCCGCGGCATTGTTGGTCTTGCGGCCGAGGTAGAAACCTGCCTCGAAGCGCGAGCGTCCATCCTCATCACGGATGATCACGCCGGCGCCTGCCGGGCCGGGATTACCTCGGGCGCCCCCGTCGATATGGATCGTGAGTTTCATCGGGATCAGAGACCGTTGCGAAGGTTCAGCCCGCCCTCGATGCGGCGGGAGATTCGAAGTAGAGGATGCGGCCGCAACTGTTGCACAATACCGCCTCGTCGCGTGAGAGCAGGCTGTTGACCTGTTCGATTCTGATGGACATGTTGCAGCCTTCGCAGGCATACTCGGCTCGCTTCGGATGGGTTCGCACGACCATCGCCATCGCTTCGCCATCGTGCTTGCTGGCGACGCGGTTGAATGTATCGAGCGCGGCCGGCGGAACAGCGGCCCCGGCGACCTCCCGTTCTTTGCCGAGTCTCGTCAGTCGGTCGCGTGATTTGTCCTCGACCGCCAGGACGGCAGCCTCGGCGCCTTTGAGCAGTTCGCATTCCGCTTCGCGGTCAGCCTTGACAGCGGCCAACTCTCGTTTCTTCTCATCGATGCGGTTGAACTTGGCCAGACAGCTATCTTCGAGTTTGCTGTTGTCGGCCTTGTTGGTGTTGAGTTGGGTGAGGATCGCCGAGTATTCTTTGTTGGTCTTGGTGGTGTTCAACGCCTGGCGCAGCTTCGCAATCTCCGCCTCGCGTGCCTTCACCTCCAGATCAACAGCATCGGCTTCCGCCTGGTCCGACTGGATGGCCTTTCGGCGCGATTCAATGTCTCGATCCAGATCGGCGATCCGCTTCTCGTGTCGCCTGACGACGCGGCGCTTTCGTTCGATCCCTCGTTGCAACTCCGCGATTTGTAGCTCGACTTCTTGCAGGCGACATAGGGCGTCGAGGGTGGCTCCCATTGGCGGTTATTCCTTTCCGAACTCTCTTCTCTGGCTTGAACGTCGCACGATTCGACCAAACCCTTATTATGATCGCGTTTCCCGTGACAATCAATCCCACCCCATAGAAATACCATCGGCTGGATGTCTGCAAGATCGGAGAAGAGATTTCCGGGGCGAGCGGGGTGGTATCTACCATGAAGGTGGGCAATGGCGATTGAGGGTGGCTCTCGCTTTCCTGTCGTCCACCAAGGGGATGGCAATGTTCGGTATTGTGCCGGGTGGGGATTCCGATCGGGGAAACGCTGATTGAGGCGTTCGATGGCGGCTCGCGATCGCTTGCCTTTCAGTTGTGTTTGACGTCGGAGGCGCCCGGGTCGTGGCAGGTCGTGCCCTGGTAAGACGTTGGAACCACCCTCAGGCTGTGACACCCGGCTCACGGATTACCACTTCACCTGGCACGATAATCTCAACCGGTGTTCGCCCAGGCTTCGATTCCACAAGAAGACGAACTCCCCAAGTGGCTATTCTCTCGGAGTCCACCTCGTACGCCGTCCAACGCAGGCGCCCCGCCATCGGATCGCCCGCCTCTAAGATACAGGCGGTTGTGAGGTCACCTTTCGCCCTCAATTCACTGACCGCCTTTGATACGCTGGCGGCCTGGGTGACGGCCGCCCCCACACAGATGAGACCTGTCTTGATACCGCTTTGCGAATGCAAGCTCGGTTCGCTCATGATTTCTGGATGGCCGAGGGCCTTGACCGGTTTCCCCTCCGTCCCTCGGGTGTCAGACAGTGCCGCTCGGCGAATCGGACGGTTGAACCTCGCGCCTGCCGAATGACATCCGCTGACGACGAGTTTTGCTTCGCGTGTTTCCGTCCGGTTCACGAGCACTCTGATCTCCCGGCACCCGACACGGATCAAAAACTCTGTCAGACGAAATCCGGCGTCCACGAAGTCCGGGACAACCGCATCGAGTTTGTTCTCTTGGGCGAGTCCGCCCAACACCACAACTGCAACATGGCGACGCCACGCCTCTTCGAGACAGGCCTCGTTCAGTCTGCCCCAGTGACCGGACAAGGGGTCCTTTGGATAGACGATCAGTCCGTGCGTTGAAGATCGTGTTGCGGCGGGCCAACAGTGCAACGGAATCTCCGGTGAGCCGTTGGCGCCAACAGCAATGAGTTTCTTGACGTTGTGGTGTTCGGCAGCCAGTGCCCTCGACAAAGCCTCCATCACAGCCTCCCGATACGGCAACTTGTGGATGGTTGCCGGGAGGAGGCAGCGGAAGGTCTTTCCACGCTCGCCACTTTGGCCATTGTGGCCATTCTGTCCGTTCTGAGCGACGAATGTTCCTCTGCCGATGTGCCGAACGAGGAGACCTTCGCTGCTCAGGTCGCAGAGGGCCTTGTTCACGGTTTTCGCATTGACCTGGTATCTTCGCCCGAGTTCTCGTTCGCCGGGAAGCCGGCCAACGAACTCGCCTTTCAGAATCGCGGAGCGAATCTCTTCGCGGAGGCGTTGAAACTTGTAGCTGAGTCGCCTCCCCTTTGAACCGCCGTTCGGCTGCGGAGGAGGGCGATCATTGGAAACATTCAGGGGGACATCCAGCGCGTCCATCTCACCGACCTCCATCACAGCTCATCGAGATGCAAGGCTCGCGCGCGGGAGGATATGGGCGTGTCTGTCGCCGATTCATGCCCAGAAGGCGCCCAACCGGCGGACGGAACATGTCGGGGAAAGGCGATGGCGTCGAATCCACAAAGGAGCAACCAACAAACGACCAATCCCGGAACGACCAATCCTCCAGAACCGGATGGGAGTGACGAGATCCGAGGGGCTGTGCCCGGGCGGATCACGAGGAGAGATCGAAGCAGGCGGGTCGGCAGAAGCTTCGCAAACTCCAGCCGGTTCTCACTTCGATTGTTTCTCAGGCTACGTGTCGGTCAAGACTGGGCCCTCGGCGGTGGGCGAATGGAACCCCGCTGTAAACGATCCTGGAGTGGGATGCCCACCGTGAATCACATAACCTTTTTTCTCAAAAGCAATAACAACGACGAGACGCATGGAGGATAAGATGTGGAGGGTTTGAGGGCGATTCCCGGCAATGGGGCTCCGGGGCGGCGTATGGAAGATGAATCTCTTTTCATGTTAGGCGTTGGACGGCCAGTTGCCGGTTTGCTATTATACCTCGCTTGCCATCGGAGTTGCCTGCCCGCATTGAGCGGCGAGCGAGGAGCTTGCACGCCAAGGAAGACGGCAGGTCAGGAGAACGTGTGTTTTGGCTGGGAGTCCTATGTCATTCCTACCCGTGAGAATCGCAGGCACCGGAAGTTTTCTTCCGGGCTCGCCTATACCGAGTGACAAAGTTGAAGTTGTCTTGGGCCCGTTGGATGACGCGCCCCCGAAGGTGAAGAGCTTCATCGGTAATCTCGGCCAGAAAATGCTTGGTCGTGGCGGTGTCCGCACGCGTCACTTCGCGGTCGATCCTGAGACCGGTGATATGACGCATAACTTCAGCAGTCTTGCTGAGAAGGCCGCGCGCAACGCGATGGAAATGGCTGAGGTGGAGCCTTCGCAACTTGACCTCATCGTCATCTCCTGCCCTTCTTATGATCAGAGCACGCCTCCGACCAGCGCCTTGTTGCAGGAGCGACTCGGCGTACAGAACTGCGCTGAAATCGAAGTGCATTCAAACTGCACAGGCGTCGGCAAGGGCGTGCAGGTTGCCTACGACGCTCTGCGAACCGGTCGTTATCAAACGGCACTCGTCGCCTATAGCCAGCTCTCGTCGATCTACTTGCGGAGTTGCTACTTCAACCAACCCAAAATGGACAAGGTCCATGCCGCGTTACGTTGGATTCTGGCGGACGGTGCGGGCGCGCTGGTGCTTCAGGCCAATCAGAATGGAAAGCCGGGTCGGCAGATCATTGATACTTTCGTCGAATCCGTCGGCGCTGGGCGTCCTGCCGGCATGACTGCGGGTGGCGCCGCGACTGACCTCATGAAGGCGTCGGCACAGATTCCGCAACTCTACGATGCGGGCACGCACCACCTCTGGCAGGATTTCTCGGCGGTCAACGACAATGCCGCACCGCTCCTGTTGCAGGGGCTCTGCAACTTCACAAAACAGATGAACATTGATCCGAGCACGGTTGATCACTACGTTGTCTCGATCCCGACTCGGCAGTTGTATGACGACAAGATTCCAGCCTTCTTGGACCGACTCGGCATCACGAAAGATAAGATCAAGTTCCGCAGTGACACCATTGGGTATTGCGGCGGCGCTGCGACGCTCCTCCATCTCGACGAGATGGTCCGCACCGGTGAACTGAAGGAAGGCGAGTTGGCGATCGTCCACGCCGTGGAATCCAGCAAATGGATGACGGCGGGATTCGCAGTCAGATGGTAGAACCCACCCAGTCGGCAAAACATCCGAACCCGACGTGGCTCGCCTGCAAGATGGTGGGCTACGCGGTTTCCTTTCTGGCGTTTATTCTTGGTGGTATCCCGTACGCCTTCCATCGATTCGGAGCGTTTGTCTATCCGGAATCCGTGGCCCGATGGCTCGATCAAGGTTCCGCATCGCTCGTCGTCGGCGTCATCCTGTTTGTTGTCGGCATTGTGGGTTACCTCATCTCTTCGCTTTGGTTGGTGATTGTCGGCAAAGGGCCGTTCGTCGAATTCGACCCCCCCACCGAGTTTGTCGCCACCGGGCCCTATCGTTGGATGCGAAACCCCATTGCCGCGATGCTTCTGGTCACGGTCCTGGGGGAGGCCGTCTTCTGGCACTCCCCGGGGATTTTCACTCTGTTCCTCCTGGGTTTTCCGATCGCTCAGTTGCAAGTGACGCGAATCGAAGAGCCACGGCTCAAGGCGCGTTTCGGCGAGTCATACGTCGAGTACTGTCAAACCGTTCCCCGCTGGATGCCCAAACGCCCCAAACCCGTAGCGGCCGACGCCCCCGTCAGCCGTTGAAGATGAATGGTGGTTCCCGTCCGGCACGGGGGTCGGACGCGACAGTTGTTGGCCTACGCTCGCGGCGGCCGACGCCGCTGCCGGCCGACGCCGCCCGAATACGCACAACTTCGATTGACGGTTGCACTCCATGAAAGTCCTCGTAACCGGCGGTACCGGCTTCGTCGGAAAACACCTGATACGACAACTCCGAGCCGCCGGCGATGATGTCCGCGCGCTGGTTCGACTGGGGAGCGATCGACAGGGGGTGGCGGCGCTCGGCGCGGAAATCGCCACGGGAGACCTGGATGACCTCGACTCTCTCCGCGCTGCCTGTGACGGCTGCGAGGTGGTCTACCATTCCGCCGCACGGGTCGAGATTGTCGGCACGGAGGATGAATTCCACCGTACCACCGTGGCTGGAACCACCCGGCTTCTCACGGCGGCTCGCGAAAAGGGAGTGCGCAGATTCGTTCACCTGAGTTCCTGCGCGGTCTATTCACCGGCGACCCTCGCTTCCGGCTGCGAGATTGATGAAGACACCCCCAGCAGTGAGCCTCCGAAGTGGTTCGCCTACGGCCGAGCGAAATACCATGCGGAGCTTGTCGTTCAGGAGAAGGCCGGGTCTCAGCTGGAGTGGGTGATTGCACGCCTCGGATACATCTTCGGTCCTGGCAACCGAACCATGCATTCTTATCTCGCCCCGATTATGACCGACGACCTCATGATGATCATCGGGGATGGATCGAACGAGATGGCCCTGATCTACGTCGAAGATGCCGTCAGGGCGGTTGTTTTGGCCGGCCGACATCCCCAGGCAGCCGGGCAAACCATCATCATTGCGGGTAACGAGCGGGTGACGCAGAAACAATACTTCGACGCCTTGGCGGACGGCTTCGGCATTCCGCGAATCAAGAAGCGTATCTCATACAAGGTTGCCTTCTTCTTTGCCTGGCTTGGCGAATTCCTCATCCGCAAGGGGCCTCGCCAAGGCGCCATGCGCCGATCCGCCATCGCCCTGACCGGGCTTCCCCAACGCATCCGATGCGACCGGACACAGCAGCTACTCGACTGGCGCCCACAGGTCAAGTTTGATGAGGGAATACGCAAAGCCTTCGACTGGTATCACAAAGAATACGGAACCAACCTTTAATGCGGGCCCATCTCTCGATGTCCGGTGCTTTTGGGCTCAGAAAGTCCGACCCACAAACACAGAACGCCAGGCAAGTCCTTGGCCGTCCGATATCGCCCGCTGGCACGGTTGACAGACCGGCGGAATTTCACTATTAATCTACCTCCTGCCCCCATCGTCTAGAGGCCTAGGACACCGGCTTTTCATGCCGGCGACAGGGGTTCGACTCCCCTTGGGGGCGTTGCCTTTTTATTAAGGTTTTTCAACGCTTTTCCTGTTTGACAAAAACCGTGACAAAATCTATCCTACCCGGAGTATCAGAACTTAGGGGTTGGATAGATGGGAAAAGACCGAACAAAACCCAAACGTGGCAAATACCGGAAGAACGGCTACGCAAAAATAAATGATTTAGAGATTGTCGGTCTTAAACGCCGTCCCAACGGTCGCTACTACTCCGCCGAAGTCCCCACTAAGACGTTCGGCACCGATCCACAAGCCGCCTTACTCCGATTCCAGCAATGGCAAGCCCAACGCAAAGGGGAGCGAGTCACGATCTACGATGAGACGACCGCCCACCCGAAGACCAGAGAGTCGTGGGAGCATTTTGCCGAGCATCATCCGGAGCCCAAGGTGCGAAAGATGTATGCAGCTTTTCTCGCCGACCCCCAGGTGAAACGCGGACGCGTAGTGAGTTCTGCTGCATTCTGGGGAATGGTCCGGGAGCTTATTCTCGCCGATCCGTTTAGCGCTGCGAAGAAAACCGGACTCCCCCTTGACCGTCTCGCGTCCCTTCCCAAACCCAAGACCGAGAAGAAATTGTCTTTGTCTGATATCGGCGAGTCATACGCAACCAAAGCCATGACTCCGAACGAGAAATCAAAATCCATTCTCGCTTGGCAAGAATTTACGCAAGCTGTCACCCCAGCGAAGACCATCGAAGATGTCGACGCAACGGCTGTAGAACAATACAGGGCGTTTCTCGAAGGACGGAAGCTCGCAGACAAGACCGTGAGAAATCGGCTACTGAAACTCGGCACGATTCTGAATTACGCCAAGCCTCGGAACAAGAATCATGCCGAAGCAATCGAGTCGGTGAAGTCAGACCTGTATCTCTTGATCCAACGACCAAAGGAACCCGAACCTGATCCAAGACCGATCAAGCCAAGACATTACAGAGCACTCCTGAAGGTGGCATCGGTTAAGTGGCGAGCTATGCTCTTGCTTGCTCTTAATGCAGCACTCCACCCGAAAGAATTGGGGGAAGTCCAGAAAGACGAAATCGACCTTGAAGATGGCACTTTCCAAACCAAGCGAACCAAGACAGGCATAAGACGCTGTGCAAAAATGTGGGATCGGACAGTCAAGGCTATTCACGAATATCAAGCGGAAGAACCGCACGAGAGTAAGTATCTGTTTGTGAATGTCCACGCTGCGAAGTACAACGCCCATAGCGTAATTGACAACTGGATCAGACTCGCAAAGGCAGCGAAAGTCCCGTCACATATCACGTTTGATTGCATCCGCGACGGAGCAAGAACCCATATGTCCGGAGACGCGGCAAGGTCAGTCATGGGGCATAGGATTCCTGGGGATGATGATCGGTACAATTTCAGAATGCCTGACTCTCCCGAAGTATGAACGCCGGTTGAAAAACGTAGCGCTCGGGCGGTACCGGCGGTCGGTTGA
>CAZTAR010000125.1:0-11155 GCA_964611695.1 uncultured Planctomycetaceae bacterium
AAACAATGGGCCAATTATCCCACGCCAGGGAGCACGCTCATAGTTTCTCTGATCTTGAGGCGGCTCTCGTTCTAGCGGGAGCGAATCAGTCGTCGGCAGGCGGCTGACACGTTAGCGGCCGGTGTTGGATTGTCCGTTGATAGGCCGGCGCGGGATCTGGGTAGGAAGACTTCTCCGGCAACTGCCACTTGGCGAACAACTTCGCGTTGTCCTCCTCCATCACGCCGAGGTCTTCCTGTTTTCGATCGTCGATCAGTTCCTCATGATAGACAAGGGCGCCGCGGCACCCAACGACCGCAAGTTTTGCCTGCCGTTGTACTTTCAGTGACAGGTCCGGGTCCCAGGCGCCGAAGTAATACCGTTCGTCGAGGTAGTCGAGCCGCTCAAGAAGGTCGCGGCGTAGGAGGCCGAAGTTGGCATATGGCGTTCCGCGCACGTTGAAGATGCTGTAAGTCTCTCCGGCATGTTCAAACGAATCGAGCCGATTCCGTTCGCGATCGAAATTGTGATAGAACGCCACCATGCCGACATCGGTGTTGCCCGGATGTTCGATCATGCAGACGGCCGCCTCGACCGAGCCACGCAGCGGATAGGCGTCGTCGTTCAGCCACATGACGTATGTGCCCGTGGCCGCGCGGAAGCCCTTGTTGTAGGCACGGCATGCGCCTTCGCGCCGCGTCTCCCGGATGAACCGGATGTCCCGTTGTTCTTCGGCCCACTCCTCGGTGCCATCGTCCGCCCCGCCGCCAACAATAATCACCTCGTGCGAAAGACCCACGTTCTCGCGAACAGCGGCGATGCAGCGTTTCAGACGGTCCAGACGCGCATAAGTTGCGATGACGATACTGACCACCGGCTTGTCCATCGAAGTGTTCATTGCTTGAGAGCAAACTACCCAATCATGTCGCGTCCGACCCCCGCATCGGACGTGGAATACAAACTGTTTGCCTCGGCCGACAGGGGCGCCGGCCGCTACGGCATAAGTGAGACTGCTTTAGAGCAACTCATGTTCCTCGTCGGCCACGGGGGGCCGATGCTACTTGTGGCGTCGCCATGCAACTCGTCAGTGTGCGCCTTATTCCTGTCCCGCCACTGGCGCCTTGTCGAGTCGGACGCGCCGAATGTCATGCCTGCCCAATCGCAGGCGGATCGTCTCCACGGCGTAACCGCAGAGGCGCACTTGGTAGTATACCAATAGCACAGGAAACGATCGCACGGTCTCGCCGATCGTCTTCCCCTTGCGAAACAGATCATTGTAAGTGATGGCGGCGAGTGCCGCCGCGAAGAAGAGGCCAGGCACAATTGCCAGGCGCACATCCACCAGCATCAACGGCAAGGATGCGTAGGCGAGCACGAACGGCAGCATGTCGAGTCGCTGTGCCAGTCGAAACTTGTAGACGAGTCGTGCCGCGGACTTCCCGCCACGATAGGCTTGCCGGAAGAATCTACGACCTGTAAACCCGTGTTCGTGCAGGACGACCGCTTCGGGAGCAACGCGCACTTCGTAGCCCGCCGCGCGGAGGATGAGGAAGAGGCCCTCCTCGTCTCCCCGGCCGGAAACGGTGATGTCGCTATCCACCTTTGCGCGATCTTCATCGAGCGCGTGTTCGCGTAACACGCTGCTGCGAACACACATGTTTCCCGCCACCAAACGGTGGGCGTTTTGTGATCCGTGGATTCGGTGTGTTCCTTTGAACGTCAGCTCGTATAGGTTCGTCGGGGGCGGATCGCGGACCAGACCCGTGACGGCAGCCACGTTCGGATTCGTGAACCCTTCCAGGAGCCTGTCGAGCCAATCGGGCTCGGCGATGCAGTCGCAGTCGAGCAGGGCGACAAACTCGCCCATCGCTTCGCGGATGCCCCGGTTTCGGCTCGGGTTCGCGCCCGTCCGCCGCTCGTTTCGCAGCCAGCGGAATCGCATCTTCGCGTGGTCGCCCGTGCGGTGACTCGCATGCTCATCCACAAAGGCCTGCAAGAAGTCGGGCGTGTCGTCCTCCGAGCCGTCATCAACAACGATAACCTCGAAAGAGCCATGTGTCTGGTTCGTCAAGGAATCCAGGCAGCGCGCCAGCACGTGGCGGCGATCGCACGTCGGAATGACAACGGATACTTGTGGCGGATCTTGCATCACGATCGTCTACCGAGGTAAGCCAATGTCCCATGCACCATCCCGATACCCCGCCAGAATGCCCTTGCGAAGCTCATCACGCCATACAGGAGATAGCGAGGTTCGCGGAGCCGCGCCAGAAGCCGAAGCGTCATCGGAATCGTGGCAAGCCCCAGCAACAGCAACAGCGCGGGCGCAATCCACCGAACGTGGGGCAACGGCACGAACATCAGCGGCAACATTGCGACCACGAGCACGGCCAGGATTGGCTGCGCATGGTCCAGCAGGCTGCTGTAAGAATCGCCTTTCGAGTGGCCCCGGTGGCGAAGATGCAGCCAGACGCGCCAGTATCCCTGTTGGCGTTGCGTTCGCAGGTAGCCCCGCAGCCGTGTCGGGTGGAAGTGCTTCACGCGCGACTCGATTTCGAATCTCAGCTCGTAGCCGGCCTCCATCACGCGGAAGGCCAACTCCGCATCCTGCCCTTTGAGGAATCGCTCGTCGAAACCGTCGACCTGCTCCAGGACCTGGCGGCGGTAGAGCACGTTGAACGTGGCGAGAAAGTTCACCCGTTTGGGCATGGCCCGATGTCGTTCGACGATTTCCTCGTGGATGAGGCAGCCCAAAAGAGAATCAGTGGCCATGTTGCCGTAACTGCCGCCGACGCCGCCGACTTGCGGGTCGCTCATACCTGGCAGCAGCCGGTCCAATGCGTCCAGCTCGGCGACGCAATCAGAATCGATAAACCAAATCAAAAGATGCTTGGCGGCCTTCCATCCGAGATTCCGCGCCGCGCCCGCGCCGCGCCCGACGCCTTTGAGCAATGTCACGGGAAACTCACCGACGATCTCGCGCGTGTCGTCGGTTGAGCCGTCGTCCACGAAGATGATCTCCGCAAGCGGACAATCCGGCTGCTCCAGCCGCGGAACGACCGAGCCGAGGCACTGGTGAATCGTCCGCGCGCAGTCGCGACCGGGAATCACCAGGCTGACACGATCGGTCATCATTTCTTGATCCGTTGGCTCCAATGTATTCTGCGTGTCCGATAAAGCGGAAACGTCGGCCGCCGCATCTCGACAATCTACTCCCTTCCCGCCGATTCCACGAGACGGATCTCGGGGAGCGAGGGTGACGGGAGACCGCACGTTTGGGTACAATAAACTATCGGCGTTGATCTCGGTAATGTAATCCCCGCATGTCGACCACCCTGGTTGGCCGCCTTGGTTGGCCATTCTTGTTGGCAGCCCCTGTCGGCATGGGGCGACAGCCCGTTCTCTCGCGGATTCAGACGGCCATGAGCGATGCACTGACAACCACAGCAGACCCAACCGAGGGCGTGTTCGTCGTTGTGCCTGCCTACAACGAGGCGACGGCGATTGCCGATGTCCTGCGGCAGTTGCGGGAGGCCGGCTACACGAACGTGGTCGTTGTGGACGACGGCTCCACCGACGGGACTTACGCCGCCGCACGGGGAAAAGCGAAATCCCTCCTCCGCCACGCGGTGAACAGAGGGCAAGGAGCCGCCCTTCAGACGGGAATCGAATTCGCACTCAGTCGTGGCGCCAGGTTCATTGTCACCTTCGACGCGGATGGGCAGCACGATTGCGAGAGTATTGCTGCGTTGGTGGCGCCGCTTCGCCAAGGCGAATGCGACATCACGCTGGGCTCTCGCTTCCTGGGACAAGCGGTTGATCTGCCGATGTCCCGTCGGATCATGCTACGACTTGCCATCGCGTTTACACGGCTCGTCAACGGCGTCTCGTTGAGCGACGCGCACAACGGCCTCAGAGGCTTCTCTCGCCGTGCCGCCGAGCAGATCGACATCAGGCTGGACAGGATGGCCCACGCATCCGAACTGATCGACTTCATTATCCGGTCCGAGTTGCCATACCGGGAGGTACCGGTCAAGGTACACTACACGCAATATTCGTTGAACAAAGGTCAGTCCTCCCGGGGCGCCCTGCGCATCCTGTTCCACTACTTCGTCGGGAGAGTTGTGCGATGAACATCTTCCAGATCGTCGTCCTGGTGGTTGTCCCTTGTATGGCACTAGGCATGGTCCTCGCCATGCTCAAGGGCTGGGTGACACGCCGAGAATGTTTGGGGTGGACCTTTGTCTGTTTGCTGGTCTGTCTGGCAACCGCCTGGCCACAGGCAACCTCAAGGGTCGCTCACGCGATCGGGATCGGTCGTGGGGCAGACCTCGTCTCGTACTGCGCGGTCATCGTCATGCTCGTCGGATTCTGGATGGTCTATTTGCGGCTACGTCGCGTGCAGCGGCAGGTCACGCTCTTGGTGAGACATCTCGCAATCGCCGAAGCGGAAGAATCCCCCGCCGAGCTCGCTACTTCAGCGTCCCCGTCGCAGCCTCAACCGCCTGCGTAACTTCCTGTCGCCGGAGAATCGCCAGAGCCGTTTCGATGTCTTGGCCGAACATGCGATCGGCCTCGGCGTGGGGAATGGTTTTTCGTATCGTCTCCAACGCCACGCGCGGGCCGATGCCCGGCTTCTTCGGCAGGCGAAAGTCGAGGGCCTGGGCGGAGCAGAGCATCTCAATCGCCAAAGCGCTTTCGACGTTTTCCAGGATCTGCCAACACTTCAGCGCGCTCTGTGCCCCCATGCTGACGTGGTCTTCCTGACCCAGGCTGGTGGGGATGGAATCGACGCAAGCGGGCGAAGCAAGGACCTTGCACTCATTGACCATGGCGGCAGCCGTGTACTGCGTAATCATGAATCCGCTATTGAGGCCGGTGTCCTGCATGAGGAGCGGCGGCAGACCGAACTGCCCTGAGAGAAGCAAGTAGAGCCGTCGCTCAGAGATGTTCGCCCACTCCGACAAAGCCATCGCGAGATAATCCAACGTCAGCGCGAGAGGTTCGCCGTGGAAGTTCCCGCCGCTGATAATCTCTTCATCGAGCAGAACAGGATTGTCCGTGACGGAGTTGATCTCGGTGAGTGCCACCTCAGTGGCATGACGGAGCGCGTCTCGGCACGCGCCGTGCACCTGTGGGACACATCTGAAACTGTACGGGTCCTGCACACGACCGCAATCGGCGTGCGACGCGACAACCTCACTGTCCGCCATAAGTCGTCGGATGTTCTCGCCGACTTCGCTCGCCCCGGGATGGGGGCGAAGCGCGAGCAACCTTCCGTCGAAGGGGCGGATGCTGCCTTCGATGGCTTCGAGCGACATGGCGGTGATGACGTCGGCGTGTTTGGCGAGGCGTGCCGCCCGAACGACGATGGCGGCGGCATAGGCCTGCATCATCTGCGTGCCATTGATGAGCGCGAGCCCATCCTTCGCGCCGAGACGGACCGGCGCGATACCGGCGGTCTCGAGTACCTCCGCGGCGCCGCGTCTGAGCCCGTCAAGCCAGACTTCGCCATGCCCGATCATGGGCAGAACCATGTGCGCGAGTGGCGCAAGATCGCCGCTGGCCCCCAGGGAGCCGCGCGTCGGCACGACGGGGATGACGTCCTTGTTGAGCATCTCCACAAGGAAGGCGAGACTGTCAGGCTGGATGCCGCTGGCACCGGCGAGCAGTGAGTGGATCTTGAAGAGAAGCATCCATCGCACGAGTTCGACGGGCACGGGTGGCCCCATCCCGACGGCATGCGAGATGAGCAGATTCTGTTGGAGTTGTTCGAGTTGTGCCTCGGAGATGCGCTGGTCGCAGAGCTTGCCGAAGCCCGTATTGACGCCGTAGATCACATCGCCTTCGGCCAATCGTCGCTCGATGGTCCGGCGGCTCTCGACGACACGTTGCCAAGTGGCGTCGGGGATGGCCGCTTTCACGGGATTCCCGTACGCGGTATCGAGCATGTGGAAGGTGAACGGAGACCGGTCGAGTGTCAGCGCCTGGGTATCACAATTCGCGGTATTCATAGGGACGATAGTATAGGATTGGCAGCGTCTTGAGGCTAGCCCAACTTAAGCAATCGTGTAGCGTCCGACCCCCGTGTCGGACGTCGATTACCAACGGTTTGCCACAGCCGACAGGGACGTCGGCCGCTACGGAAAAAGTTAATCTGCTATTGTACTCTGTCACAGGCTGAGTGACCGGTGCCACTGGCGGCCGGCCCGCCAGCGTCCTGTGAATATTGGTTTTAGATATCGCACTGGCGGACGAGCCGCCAGTGGCACCCCATCGCGTCGGGAAGCCGTTTATGGCATTCACCCACTCGCTTGCGCTCAGGGCTCGGATTGTCACGCACGGCTCTGATTGGCTTCTGTTTATTCGCAATGCCGACTGTCAAGTTCGTGTGAGCGCGTATACAATCCCGGCCGAGTCGAATGGGAAGCAGGTGGCTTGAACGAGCGGCACTTTGTGCTTCGTCAAGCGTCATATGAGGGATACGCGGGCAATGTGTGTGCCACTGACGGCTCGTCCGCCAGTGCAAAATTACCAACAACCGCTCACAGGACACTGGCGGGCCGGCCGCCAGTGGCACCCATCATTCGACCAGTGGCAGAGCGCTAGATGGATTTTTTCACACATCAGGAACAGGCTCGGAAGAACAGCAAGCGAATGATCATCATGTTCGCGCTGGCGGTGTTGTGCATCATCGCGGCGCTCTATGTGGTGGGAATCGTCGCTATCAACGGCAACACATGGTATCGCATTGCGGAGGATGCCCGAAAGGTCGAGTCGCACCCGATGTCCTGGTGGCGGTTGGACGTGCTGGGGTATGTGGCAGGTGGGACGCTGTTGATCATCGCCGGGGGGAGTCTCTACAAGATTCACGAGCTGCGCGGCGGCGGCGCGACGGTGGCGCTCGGTCTCGGCGGGCGGTACGTCAATCCGGAGACAAACGACCCGGACGAGCGGCGGCTGATGAATGTGGTCGAAGAGATGGCGATCGCGTCTGGCGTGCCGATGCCGCTGGTGTTCGTGCTGGACGACGAAGAGGGGATCAACGCATTCGCTGCGGGTTACACGCCAAACGACGCGGCCGTGGCGGTCACGCTGGGCTGCGTGCGGTTGATGAAGCGCGACGAATTGCAGGGCATCATCGCGCACGAGTTTAGCCACATCCTCTGCGGCGACATGCGGCTGAACATCCGGCTGATCGGCCTGATTCATGGCATCCTGGTCATCGGGATTATTGGGATGGGCCTCGTCCGAGCCTCGACAACACATTCGCACGTCCGGCGGCGGGGCAAGGGTGGTAGGGCATTGATCCTCATCGGGCTGGCCCTGGCGGCGATCGGCTACATCGGCGTGTTCTTCGGTCGGTTGATCAAGGCAGCGATCTCGCGGCAGCGCGAGTTTCTGGCGGATGCCTCGGCCGTGGACTTCACAAGGAATCCTGACGGCGTCGCCGGCGCTTTGAAGAAGATCGGCGGCTATGCGTACGGCTCTCGGGTCCTCTCGGCCGAGGGGGAAGCGCTGAGCCACATGTTCATCGCCGACAGCAGGATCAAGGGATTCCAGACTTCCGGCTTTCTCTCCACACATCCGCCGCTTCTCGACCGAGTCATGCGAATCGACGCAGGCTTTGACGGGCAGTGGCCCCAAGTCGAGAAGATCAAGTTGAAGAAAGGTGAGGTCGGTGCGAAGCCGGCGATCGGCACTGAGGCGGACGCCGCGATGGGCGTGGTGGGTTTGGCCACGGGTGCGGCGATCGCTCTTTCGGCGGACAATGTTGTGGCGCAGGTGGGCGCTCCCACGCAGGCGCACCTTGCGTACGGGACTGCACTGTTGGCCTCTTTGCCCCAACCGCTTCGACATGCGACGCGCGAACCGGCGAGGGCTGTTTGTTTGATCTATGCGTTGCTATTGGATGACGCGGAGGATCATCGCAAAGAACAACTCGCTTTGCTAAAGGGCAGTGTGAAGGAGAACCTGCTGGATGAGACGATGCGGCTGTTTGCGGCGCGTGGGTCGCTGGACCCGGCCGCACGGCTCCCGCTGGCGGACCTTGCCGCCGCCGCGCTTCGGCAGTTGACGGATGGACAACGCAAGGCGTTCTCAAAGCAAGTGCGAGATTTGATCGAGGCTGACGATCGGACCACGATATTCGAGTTCGCAATCGAAAAACTGCTGCTGCACCGGATAGAAACGTCTGGCGATTCCGGGGGGCGCCGAGACCCGCAATACTACAGCTTTCGACCGTTAAAGGGGTCTTGTGCGATTGTGCTGTCATGCCTTGCCCGAGTTGGGAATACGGACGAGGAGGAGATTCTGCGCGCTTTTCGTGCCGCCGCGGCCAAGCTGCCCAAAGTGTCCGAGCCGATGGATCGGCCACACCCGAAGGAGGCGTGTTCGTTCAAGGCATTGGATGCGTCGCTGGATGTGCTGGCGATGGCGTCACCTGTCCTCAAGCAGCGCATCATTGCCGCGTTCGCCCATTGCGTTTTGGTCGATGGGAAAGTGACCGTTGAGGAGGCGGAATTACTGCGAGCCGTTGCCAGCTGTCTGGACTGTCCGATACCGCCGTTTCTCCCCACGGCGAGAGGAGAGACAGCATTGTGAGTGCGTCTGTGGGAGAAGCCCGCCGCCGGCGCTGCGAGTTCAGAACCCGCGCATGAAAAATTGCACATTTCATATGGGTGGTACGAGCATCTTGCCCGTGCGGCTACGGGCGGGACGTCCGTACCACTCTTCGGCATTCGTTCCGTTTGTTTATCCGCATGCCCTCAAGCCCCCCAGGCGAGCCAGAGCAAGGTCTTGCCGTTGAATACGGCGTGCAGCAGGATGACGGCGGTGAGCGAACGCGTCTTCGCGTAAACATATCCCAGCACGATGCCGAAGAAGCAGAGCGTGGGAACCGTTTGTGCCACCGATGAATGGAGCATGCCGAAGGCGCAGCCGCTGAAGATGATCGCCAGCCACTGCGATCGCCACCACTTCGCTAGCGAGTTTTGAATCAGCCCCCTCAAGAGCAGCTCTTCGGCAATCGGCGCAAGTACCAGCGTGCTCAACACGGTCAGGCTTCTCGCCCAGGTCTGCGTGTCCTGTGCCCGGAGCGTTCGGATCGCCTCGTGTTCCGGTGGGATGTACTCCGCATCGAACAGCAACAGGGCCCTGAGGGTGAGATACAATATCCCGGCACAGATCGGCCAGATGGCGACATAGGTGACAACGGCACGGAGCAGGTGCGCGGGCCAGCGAGCGGCACTCAGTCCCCACGATGCGAGCCCTCCCGGATACCGCGATCGGCCGATCAAGAGTAACAGGACACCAGCGGCAATCTGCCCCACGATCATGCCCGAGACGCTCCAGGGATCGTTTGATAGGATCTCAGCAGGCTGGCTTGTGAGTGCCTGCGTCGCTGCGATGTCCGTCGGCGCGATGATGGTACCGAGCCACCCGGCAGCCTGTACGAAGACCCCGGGCAGAATCAGGCTGACCAACAGGGCCAAGAGCAAGTCAGCGGGCTCGATTCGGTGGTCGGGGGACGGCGGCAGTTGGACAGCGTGTCGCCATCGTCGGCGCACGCTAAGATAGACGATGGTCGTCACGACGATGGCCACGCCGACGCACTGGAGGGCGATGTCAGCTTCTTGAACAGAAAACGTCTCAGACAACTTGGGCCCCTTTGGAACCGCGCCGGCTGGAGCACTTAACGGTCATCCGTGGCCCCGGCGCCACAGACACACATCACATTCCATGGTCGCAGGATTGACGAGGACACGGCACAACCATGAACACTATATTGGCATCTATCGTCGAGACCAAGCGGGCCGAGGTCGCCGCGGCACGGCGTGATCGTTCTGTCGCGGAGATCGAGGACGCGGCAAAGGCGACCCCGGCACCCAGGGATTTCTACGCGGCCGTCACCGCCCACGCCGGGCCAATCGGCCTGATCGCGGAAATCAAAAAGGCCTCTCCCTCTGCCGGGCTCATACGCCGGGACTTCGACCCGATTGCCATCGCGAGGATCTACGAAGGCAGCGGCGCTGACGCATTGAGTGTGTTGACGGACGAGACATACTTCTCAGGACAGCTCTCATACGTCCAAGCCGTCAAGGATGCCGTCTCGCGGCCTGTCCTCCGGAAGGATTTCCTCGTTGACGCTTTCCAGGTGTTCGAGAGCCGGGCAGCCGGTGCAGACGCGATTCTCCTGATTGCCGAAATCCTCTCCGTCGAGACCATCGCATCCTTCATTTCGATCGCTCATGAATTGGGCATGGCCGTGTTGCTCGAAGTCCATGATGCGGAACAACTGGCGAACGTGCGCGGGCTTATCAGCGCAGATCGCCGCGTGATCCTGGGGATCAATAACCGGGACCTGCACCGTCAACGGACGGATTTGCAAACGACGGTGGATCTCGCGCCGAGCCTCCCTGCCGGTACCCCCTTCGTGACGGAGAGTGGCATCAAAACACGGTCGGACGTGTGGCAGTTACAGAACGCGGGCGCGGCGGCGCTCCTGATTGGGGAGACCTTCATGCGGTCGGCGGACATCAGCGCGAAGGTGCGAGAGCTGATGGGGACGTAAGTCGCGAGGAACTTCGTTCTTGAACGTTTTGGCGTTGAGGATGCGTACTTTGCCGCAGCGTCGGTCCCCCGTGGCCGACGGAGACAACCGGGATGCAAACCTTTTGCGCAATCGAAAGATGACCGCTTGCTGACACGCGCGGCTCTGATCGCCGGCATCTTTCTCCTACGGATTCGCGCCTTCGAGCGCGGCCTGGAGGTCTTTCTTGTTGGTCAGGCCGACGAATTTCTGGACCACCTCACCGCCCTTGAACAGCAGGATCGTGGGGATCGCCTGGATGCCGTACTTCACGGGCGTCTCACGGTTTGCCTCGGTGTCCATCTTGCCGACTTTGGCCCGTCCGGCAAACTCAGTGGCGAGTTCGTCGATCGTCGGGGTCATGGCCTTGCATGGCATGCACCAGTCAGCCCAGAAATCGACGATGGCGGGCTTGTCAGACTGAAGGACGTCGGTCTCGAAGTTGGCGTCCGTGAATTCGAGTGTATCGGGTCCGGCCATCAGCGTGCTCTCCTTGATTTCATATCCGCGGGCGCCTCGGGGGGGTCAAACCCGGTCTGGACGCCTCCGTGCCATGGGTCTCCAGCGACTCATTTATCTGCGCTGGGT
>CAZTAR010000126.1:0-11147 GCA_964611695.1 uncultured Planctomycetaceae bacterium
TCGCACAGATCGCAGCCCTTTTCTACCCCCACCTGGTGAGAAATGCGGGCTAGGTGGTCAGAGCCGCGCACGTCAGCAAGCGGTCATCGTTCGATTTTGTCAGATGCGAACAGAATAGAGTTGTTCACGGTTGGATGCACTTGTGGCACCACCGTCTCGGCGGTGGATTCGTGGGCGCGGTACCCGTGCCACAAGTCACAGGCAAGCGTGAACTGCTCTCGTGATCCTCGTCGGCCACGGGGGGGCGACGCTACAACGAACCACGCGCCTTCCGGCCCTGACACACGATTCCGCGAGGATCAGTCACACAACTCGTAGCCGTCAGCATCGCGCATCCCGCCGCACAAACAGATGATGCCTTCGATGAAACCCCAAATGGACGACATCCCGAACGTGCAGATGCAGAGAATGAGTTGGAGAACGCCGATCCCGATATAGCCCATGTAAAACCGATGAACGCCGAGCCCGCCGAGAAAAATGCCCAACAGTCCCGCGACCAGTTTGTTCTTCCGCCCCACAACCCGGCCCGCAGGGTAGGGGCCTTGTGGATACACAACCTGCTGAGGGAGCGGTGGAGGGCCTGGAATGCCTAGCGGGGGGGTGGCGCCAGCGTGTTCAGCACCCTCAACCGGCCGGATGCCGGGGTGCGTGAGGGTCGGAGCCCCGACCGCGGTGGCGACATCTCGTTCGACCACCACGCCAGCGGATTCTCCGGACTGCTTTCGAAGCACCGCCGCGACGGCAGTGATCGAATCCGCGCGAACCTGCTTCTCCGTGCCGCGGTCGATCAGCGTTGTCGTTGCGATGATGCGGCCTTCTCGGGCCCACTGGACAAGCGTGTCGATGTCTGCGGGGCCGTAGCGATTGCCGTCCGCGCCGATGAGGAAGTAATACACCACTTCACCCGATCTTTCGTCCTGGCGAGCCGGATTGCGACGACGCACACGCGTCTATTCGCCCGCCCCGGCATCCTCGTCTGCAGCGGCCAGCGGCTTCTCCGACGCCTCGGCTTCTTCGCTGGACGCAACAGACTCCTCAGGGGAATTAACGATCGGGGCAGGCATATTTCCCGCTTTAGAAACTTCGTCCGGGTTCATAACCGTGTTGGACGGGATTCTGGGGGATAGGTCCGCGATAGTGGACGCGACGGCGATCGGCACGCGAGCCGCCGCGTTAAACTTCTGCTCCGAGGTGCGAATCCCGACAAAACGGCCGATCAGGTGCTCCGCATCGGGATGAATCGCCCTCGGGATGTCCACATAGGCGATCGTCGTGCCCCGATCAGGGTCCACGAGTCGGTATCGCCGCTTCTCCGGGGAAAAGACATGGCTGCGTCGCAGTTCTCCCTCTAGGTCGTACTTAACCAAGGCGGCTTCCGCTCGTCGCCGCATGATCTTCATCCGCTCGACGCCCAATTCGGTCTGGAACTTTGCGAGTTCCTCCGCATCCGCTAATTGCCCCGTCCGATTGGCCAGCAATGTCTCTCGGTTCTTCAGTTGGCGAAGTCGGATCTTCGCGATGGCCGATGGAACATAAGCTTCATCCTGGTTGGCGATCTCCTCGTACCGCTTCTCCAGGGGACCCAATTCCTGCGACATGAACGGACGTCGAAGTTCGGCCTGAAGCAGATTCTCGAGTTCGGTCAGCATCACGTCGTATCGATTGCTCTCGGGCGCGGGTGTTTCGACAGCGGTGCCACTATCTGTGGCAGCAGAGACAACCTGTGAACCTGTCGCGGGAGAATCATTCTCTCCTTTCGCCAAGGCCTTTCGCTGAAGGGCGGCGATCGTCGGATCCAGTTCCAAAGGCGGCCCGTCCTCATCTGTCGGCTTGGCAGTACCGGGCGAGGCGGGGTGCGTCTCCGTGGCAGGTTGCGCAGGCAATGTTGGTGTCTGTCGGGTCGGCTCAGCGGACGCAACCTTCGCGGTCTTCTCTCCGGCCGGAATCATGGTCTTCTTCGATTCGCGATCGGCGCCGGGCGCCGAGGCCATGTAACGCTCTACCATGCCTGTCCGAAGACGCTCAGGCACCGTGGTCACATAGCGCCGTGTCACATACATACTGGCGCCACGCGGCGGCACGATCTTGAAGAAGCCTTCGGCTTCACCCACGATTCGCACGGTTGCGCCTTTGCCAAGCACGATCTGCGTGGCGCTCTTCCGAGTGTTGAGCTCACTGCCGGCTCGGACGTAGACCTGGTCTTGCTTGATGATCCCGGTCTGGGAGTTTGCTTGGCGCTCGACCATCGACTTGTCCACATAGCTGAAGGCGCCCTGGGGAGGCGCAACCTGGTACCAGCCGAACTTCTCACCCATCACCAAAACGCGGTCGCCCGTGTTAAGCTTGGCGCAGGGATACCAGTTCACGCCCGCGCCGCTTCGGACGTAGACGTTCATCCCGGAGATCTCACCTTCCCAGGGAAAAGGAGCGCTATCGTCGCCCGGCGTTCCCCAGGCGCTCGTCGACAAAAGCGAAAGAAGAAGTAATGTGGTTACAGTGATTGTTGTTGCGGAACGCATTGCCGTACCTCCCTGTCAGATTGCACATGCCCGCACGCACACACGAACGCACACCAAACACGCGCCTTCGAGGCGGGCACGAAGCATATCTCTGAAGCCTCTGAATCCCACGAAACTATGCGACTTCTTCCGAAAAGTCAACGAATTCCGACCGACATCTTCACGACGTGCCGGCGTGATTGGGGGCTTTTTGCGAGGTGTTGCAATGGGGTGAATCGGGGGAGCATCCGTCTTTGGCCTGGGGCTCCTGTGATTTCAATCAAATCACAGGATGACCTGTCGGTTTCTGCGGCGCCGGGCAGTTCGTCGGTTGTTCCTGGCGTGTTTTGATTGTCCACTGCATCGTCCGACATCCCCTCCCTCACAGTCGGAGTTCTGATCCGGCGAAGTCGAATGCTGTGGTCCCTGGGCGCAATCGAATCTGCAGGGCCTGACATGCACGGCTATCTCCTGCTATTATGGTGTCGAATTCCGAAGACCTGGATCTCTACAGACGCAGTCTTCGGAGGAGTGGTGAGGGAGCCGGGGATCGGCAAGATAACGAAACAACGCGTTACTTCTTAGAATAATCACATGCTGGCCTACGCTATTCGACACGGTGAATCTCTCCACAACGCCCGGCGTGAAGACGGCTTGAACACGCCCCTTTCGCCATTGGGTATTCAGCAGGCCCACGCCGTGGCTCGGCGATTCGAACGGCGGAGGGTGGCCGCGATCTACAGCAGCCCGTTTTTTAGATGTGTCCAGACTGCCTCCGCCGTTGCGGCGAGGCTCCGAATGCCGTTTCGAATTCACCCGAGCCTCATCGAGTTTCACCACCTCGCGCCAGGCACCCAGATGAACCTTGGCCTCGACAACCTCGATACGATCGTCTCCCGGCATTCCGACGCCATTCCCTGCCCCGATTACGACGGCCCATTCGAATGGCCCCCGCCTGACGAGTCGATTTTCGATCTCATCGCTCGTGTCCAATCCTTTGCCGCGACCCTCAAGACCCGGTGGGACAAGACGGACGATACCGTCATCCTCATCAGCCATGGCAGCCCAATCGCTCGGCTCATCGAGGCGTGGCTCAGCGAACAGCCCGGCCCTTCTTTCCGCTTTACGATTGACAATGCCACGGTCGCGGCCCTTCGCTATGTGGATGGCGTCAGCAGCCTTGTCTGCCTCAATGAAACGTCGCACCTCCGCGAACTCCCGGTCCCAGAGCAGGCCAACTATCGCGAAGACGGCTCGATCAAGCCCCAGCCCGCGACGCATTATTGGTGACCCGACACCTCCACCGGAAAAAAGGGGCGGTGAAGAGATGTGCGAAATATGGACTTCACACAAGATGGCAGAGCGAGAAAGGATTCTCGCACCAGCGGCCGCGGGTAGCGTCGGCCCCCCGTGGCCGACGGGGAACAAAAATTGGGCCAAGCGGTCGACAAGGTCCTTGATCGCAAAAAAAGCAAAAAGCGCGAGCAACACGTAAAGACAAACTGCTCAAGTGAGGACGGATCATGCCTGTCGAACCGGTCAACATCGGCCCATTCCAAATCGGCACCGGACACCCGCTTACCCTGATCGCGGGCCCCTGCGTCATCGAATCCACCGATCACTGCCTCATGATTGCCGAGACCGTGGCCGAGACTTGTCGCAGGCACGAAGTCAACTACATCTTCAAGTGCAGTTTCGACAAGGCAAACAGAACGAGCATCACCGGCTTCCGAGGTCCTGGCCCTGAGGAAGGACTTGAAACACTCGCCAAGGTCAGATCAGCCATCGGCCTACCGGTCCTGACGGATGTGCACTTGCCCACGCAACCCGAGCAAGTCGCACAAGTTTGTGATGTCCTTCAGATTCCCGCATTCCTCTGCCGTCAGACTGATCTACTCGTCGCCGCAGCCAAGACCGGCAAAACCATCAACATCAAGAAGGGCCAGTTCATGTCGCCCGAGCAGATGGAGAAAACGGTCGAAAAAGTCCGCAGCAGCGGCAACGACCGTGTTCTTCTCACTGACCGCGGGACCTTCTTCGGCTACGGCCGCCTCGTCAACGACTTCACATGCATCCCCGTGATGCAGAGATTTGCCCCGGTCGTCATCGACGCGACACACAGTTGTCAGATACCGGGCGGTGCCGGCGACCAATCGGACGGTCTGCGGCAATTCGTCCCAGTCCTCGCGCGGGCGGGCATTGCCGCAGGTGCGGACGCACTTTTCATCGAGGTACACGACCAACCCGACCAGGCAAAATCCGACCGCGCCACGGTCCTCCCACTCAACGACCTCGACGACCTTTTGCGAACCTGCGTTCGGATTCACCAAGCGTTGACGGATTGAAGACCCCGTCAATGGTGTTGCGGACTTGGTAGGGAGACATTTCTTGTTTTTGCTTGCGTCTGGTCCATGGTTCCGATATAGTTCCGGGTTAATTGAATAGAACTAACCTGGCAAGTACATGAAGAAGCATCATTTAATATGTGCGGATTCGCGCGCCAAGCGTCCTGGCTTTCCGCGGCTGTGGCCGGATGGGAAGCTTGGCGATGCTTACCTTGCCAGGTTAGTTAGCTGGGGCTCATCTGGCCACTTATACAGGTTGCCGGCTCACTGACCGGTATCCTTCTCGTCAGATAAGTCCCTGCAATAGACGTGGCAGCGTTGCCGGATGGGCACCAAAGAGTGTGCATCGTCGGTGCGCGAAGTCGCCAACCTCGGTCTGAGGCGTTGGCGGCATGGTTGGAATATACGCAGTTCGCGTGATGGGTACCGATCCGTCGGTCGGACGCAATCATCGGGGTGCGGTGATGAGAGCATTTCTGAGAAAACATGCCATGATTAGAAAAATATTGATGATTGCGATCTTTACATGCCTTGGGTTGGCTCTCGCGGGCGTGACCTTTTTTGCCACCTACGAGAATCGGTACCACGAGATTCTTCGATTGAAGAAGGAGAGCGAGCGCATCCCCGAGGCCGAGCGAAAGGCCAAGGCGAAAGAAATCGCGGCGAAGATGTTCGAGAAATACCAGTCGACGAAGTACATGTCGTTCAAGGCGGACTACACCGATTATTGGTACAAGCCAGGGAAACTCTCGTCGAACCTGCCAATGGACTGGTGGCCATTGAGAAAAGCGCTTGCCCACTTGATTGTCGCTATGACACCGGAGAGTATGAAAGCGGAAACGTTCGTCGACGGCAAGCTCATCCACACGTTGTTCCTGAAGGACGGGCAACATTCAGAATTTAAATGGCCCTGGAACGGCGTGCCGGGAATGCATACCAAATATTCGTTTGATCCACGATGGCTTCGCTTAGGAAAGGGCATCAATCCATATGTCTTGTGAGCGCGAGGGAGTTACAGCCAACCGTGGGTTGGTAAGGACTCTTCGAAGCCGGGAAAGTTCAAGGAGGCCATAGGGGCCGGATTATGGATAGGCACCGCAAAAGTGAATGGGGCAATCTGCGACCTTGTTTTCTTTCAACGCGAAGGGTTGGATCGATGGGACGCGTATTTCGTGGAGCCCCAAGGCCTCGTGGTGATGTGGTTCACGGTGCGTTGGAATGCAAAGACCGCCTGGATTTTGGTGTCGCGTTACACGGATTTCAGCACCGAATCGATCTTGCCGGAGACTTTCTTGCCATCGGAGGCCCTGCTAAAGGAAGCAAAGACGTGGCGTTTGCTGACGGATGCTGAATCGCGGTCTGAATTGGAGGCCGAGTTGGGACAGAAGATAGATGAATGACTTGTTTTGGGTGCCTTTGGGCCTATGGGCCGGCGTAGAAGGGAGGACCGCTATCGAAATCGCCATGGATGAATGAATAGGCGGGGTCGGGCGGACCGCAGCGCGGGCCGCGGACGCACCGACCCCACGCAACATACCCCCTATGCTAAGGAGAGTGAGCATGTTACGCAAGAATGCACAAATTTGGATGGGCGTCGCCTTGTTCGCAATTGCTGCGCCCGGGGCGGCCCAACAGGCCGAACTCTCGGAGGAAGACCTTGGCTTTGCAGAGACCGTGGAAGCCTATCAGACGCAATTGACTTTGGGGTCCGATCCGGACGCACACGGCCAGGCGGTTCGAGACGTCTTGGGGGAGTTTGACGGCCGCATCATCATCGAGGGTTTCTTTAGCGGTGAGTTCTGCGTGATGATCTGGGATGCAGGCATTGAGAACGTCATCGTCTTTAGGAACGACGAGGAGGCGCCGCTTGATCTGTACACAGACGAACTGGGTCGGCCGGCCTTCGCGGCGGCCGGATCGGAATACGACCTGTCCGGCTGGATCGATGTCCGCCAAGGCCGACTGCACCTCGCCGTCACGATGGATGGCGTCGCCATGCGATGGGTCGACGACCTGCCCACGTTGCCGGATGACGCCGGTGGCGCGATGATGACAACCACCGAGCGGGTCTGCAAGTGCGGCCCCGGTGGCATTTCGCTCTGCCCAGATGACGATTGCGAGAGCCCGACCACGTGCACGCAGCCGAACGGCAATCAGGCTAATTGCGTGTGGCAAGCCTATGTGAAAGACGAGCCTGCAAACCCGCATGAATTCTGCATGTCCACCCGGGCTGACGGTATTTTTGGCCTGGGCATTCTCGCCGGCTTGACCTTCTGTCCACCCGTTCGTCGCCGGTTGATCCGACGAATTCGCAGAGGTTCCTGAGCCTGCCGCCATGCCCGTCGTGGCGGTCGGAAGCATAGATACAAGGGGCGTCCCGTTTTTGTTTTGGCAAAGGGGGACGCCCCTCGTGTTGCGCGCCTAAGCTGATTTCAGACCACGGTCGCCGAAGTTTGTGCTTGAAACATATTTTTCATTGATACCGTATTGCCCTGTTCCCCCTGGCAGGTTCGCGTTGACGCTCGTGGCCCGGCCCCCTAGCATACGGAGTTCAGCGGTGCATTGAGACGGGCGGCATCAGTTGCCTGTCCTATTCGCCTGATTTTGGAGTGATCGAGGCATGGTCGACCGGGAACTGCTCGACATGATGGTGTGTTCCAGTTGCAAGCAGAAGCTGAATCTCGAAGAGCCGCTGCCAGGGGATGATGCCGAGGGTCGTCTTGTCTGCTCGAGCTGTGGTCTGCGTTATGCCATCAGAGAGGGCATTCCGAACATGCTGATTGACGAGGCGGATCCCCCGACCAAGAGCCCCAAGCGGTAATATTAACGGCACGGAAGGCAATACCCGGTAGATCATGTTCGCAATAATCTCCGACATTCATTCAAACCTCGAAGCCCTCCGCGCTGTTTTTGATGACCTTGAGAAGCGTGGCGCCGAGAAGGTCTATTGTCTCGGCGATATCGTCGGCTACGGTCCTCAGCCGGGCGAGTGTCTCGATCTCATCGCCGAGCGTACAGAAGCCAGCTTGTGCGGCAATCACGATCACGCCGTTTTCTACGAGCCCCTCAATTTCAACGTCAATGCCGAAAGGGCCGCCTTCTGGACTCGGTCGGTGATTGACGAGGAACCTGATGTGGAACGGCGGAACGTCCGGTGGCGTTTTCTCGGCAGCCTCTCTCCGCGTTTGGAGATAGACGGCATGCTTTTCGTTCACGGCTCTCCGAGGAAGCCGATCAACGAGTATCTTTTCCCCGACGATGTCTATGCGAATCCGCAGAAATTGATGAGTAATTTCCAGCGTATGGAGCAGATGACTTGCTTTTGCGGCCACACGCACGTGCCCGGTGTCTTCGTCGATGATCCTTACTTTGAGCCGCCGGAAGAGCTCGGAGAAGTGCCGCGCTACACCATTGGCGACGAGAAGGTCATCATCAACGTGGGCTCAGTCGGCCAGCCGCGCGATCGAGACCCGCGCGCCGCGTACGTCGTGGTCGATGGCGACCAGGTCGAGTTCGTTCGCGTCGAGTACAACATTGACGTGACGGCGAAGAAGATCCGCGACAATCCCAATCTCGAAGATTTTCTCGCGGCCAGACTCTACGAGGGAAAATGATACAGTCGCGTTCCCGAACCGTTTGCCGCGCCAGGGCCGCGTTTCATACGAAACATTCGATCGCCTCTTTGACTCCCGGATAACCAGATGGATTCCCAGACCAGACGTACGATTCTCGCGACAGTGTTGTGTTTCCTGATCCTGTTCGGTTGGATCAAGATCCAGGGGGTGCTTAATCCACCCAAGACGCCCGACCAAACCGCCTCCGCGCCGGCGGGTTTTCCCGCCACCACCACGGCTCCGGCCAACGCCACAGGGCCCTCGACCACACAGGATACCGTGATTTCCGCTGCGCAAACGGATGGTGACACCTCCGGCATATCTGGTGGTGGCGATGCTTCAAATGTAACAGGCGATCAACCATCCGGGTTCTCGGTGCCCGATGCCCCGGCAACGGAAACGGTGACACTCGGCGACGATCGTGAAAACAACGAAGAGACTGGCTTCGCCAACCCCTACGAGTTTTCGGTTGTCGTGACGCCGCGCGGCGCCGGCGTCGAGTCGATGAAGCTGTCGCGATATCGAAACGCCATTCCCAAAGACAAAGAACTTTCCGGGGACGACCCCTACGACCTGTTGCGGCTCCTCAAAGACCCGACGTCAGAGAAGACTTTCGCTTCCTTCGTGACCCATTATCTCAAAATCACGGAGGGCAACAAATCGCCTGTTGTCAATCTGGGCGACGCCGCTTGGTCTATCGAGAAGACCACCGACGACAAAGGTGAAACCGCCACGCTTCAAACGACAGTGAATCGAGACGAAGCGCCTGTCGTCAAGATTCGCAAGACCTATCGGCTTGACAAGGGTTCCTCCAACCTGCAGATCGGCCTTCAAGTCGAGAACGCCTCCGACAAGACCCTCAAGCTGACGTTGCTCCAACGCGGCGGCGTTGGAATGAAGAAGGAAGACATTCGCATGGAGTATCGCCGCGTTGTTGCGGCGGTCCTTGATGAGAACGACATCATTACAACTGGCGGCGACAACACCGCAAAGCGCGACGAAGTCTTCAAAAAGGGGGGAGAGAGGCACCAAAAGTCTCTGAAGGTCGGTGACGAGCGGCTTCTCTGGTCAGCCGTGGGTAACAAGTATTTTACTTGCCTCATGGCCCCGCTGCCCCAGCCGACTGACGAGAACAGGTCCGCCTATCCCGCCGTGCTCAATAATGTCTATGGCCGGACGCTCTTCGAAACAAAAGGCGCCATGGACGATCTCACGATGGAACAGGAATACGTACCGGAAAACGCGCTAGCTCCGGGCGAGGTGTGGACGATTGCGATCGATACCTACTGTGGTCCCAAGAGCAAGGGGCTGTTCGACGCGTCGCCCGTGGCGACCTCGCGCGAGTATGCCCTCGTCAGCAATCCCGACCATTCCGGCTGCACCTTCGAGTGGCTGTCTCGAATCATGCTCTGGCTACTCACACAGTCACACAGTTTGGTTCACAACTTCGGCGTCGCCATCATCATCCTCGTCATCATCGTCAGGCTCATCCTCCACCCCGTCACCAAGATGGGGCAGATCAACATGATGAAGATGCAGAAGGGGATGGCCCAACTCAAGCCCAAACTTGAAGTCATCCAGCAGCAATACAAGAACGACAAGCAGAAAATCCAAGAAGAGACGATGAAGCTCTACCGCGAGGAGGGCATCAACCCCGCGGGTCAGATCTTCGGCTGCCTGCCGATGTTTCTTCAAATGCCGGTCTGGATCGCGCTGTGGACCACGCTCAACACGAACGTCGACATGCGTCACGAGCCGTTCTTCTTCTGGATCACCGACCTCTCCTCACCGGATGCGCTCTTCTCGTTTAACCACGCCTTTGAGATTCCGCTCCTCGGCGCCATGATGGGACCGATCAGTTCGTTCAACCTGCTGCCAATCATCATGTCGATCACGATGTACATGCAGCAGAAGCTCACACAAAAACTCACAAAACCTACGACACCCGTCGCCCCAAAGACCGACAAGCACGGCAAGGTGATTCCAGACCAGATGGCCCAACAGCAGAAGATCACGAGCTTCATGATGATCTTCTTCGGGTTCCTCTTCTACAACTTCCCCAGCGGCCTGAACCTCTACATCCTCTCCAGCAACCTGCTCGGCATGCTCGAACAACACCGAATCAGAAAGCACATCCGAGACAAGGACGAAAGCGGCGGCGTCGCGGTCAAGAAGAAGTCTGATGACGGCAAGTCCTCCGGGCCCTCCTTCATGGAGAAACTTGCCAAGAAAGCGGAAGAAGCGAAACGTGAAACGTCAGGCAGGGCAGCGGCCGGGGAAAAACGAAACCGGAAGAAGTCGAGGTTCTAACAGTAATCAAGGCTGAGCGTACGTTCTATGCCGTTGCGAATGCGCCCCCTGTGGCCGACGGGTTTACAGGTTGGTTTGCATCTTATACCGAGCGCGCTACAGCGTTTCGCACATCCCTGAAGCGACCGACAATCTTGTCGTCCGTTAGAAACACCGAGTATTCCCAGCCCAACACAGAGGTCGAACGCGACGTTTGCTCGAGGATTACCGCAGTGCGTCAAAGCCGGTCGCGGCTGTTTTTGTTGACGGATTGGAATAATTGTGGTATTTTTACATCGTGTTCGGTCCACAGTTTCTTGCCGATGATTTCTTGATTCGGGTGACGTTTCGTGGAGACAAGTTTCTGAGATAAGAACGCAGAAGCTGAAAGAGCAGCGTCT
>CAZTAR010000127.1:0-11101 GCA_964611695.1 uncultured Planctomycetaceae bacterium
GGGAACGAGCATGTATCATGCCATCACGAACATTCCATCTGGGAAATCCGGGCTTCTAACGTGCGGAAGAATCGTTCCACGCGCGCTTTTGAGTTCGGGGAGTAGGGTGTCACCCATCTGGCATCGACCTCCAGCATGTTGAACAGGCCTTCGGCGCGTTCGATGAACTCGCGATCGCGAGCACAACGGCGGCGCTTGGGCTGGTTGCCACGCCACGTGTAGCTTGAGAAGTTCTTGCCGTTGTCAACGAAGACGACGCTCGGAAGGCCGAATTGTTTGGCACCTTCACGGAACGCCAGCAAGACGCTATCTTGATTGCCTTGCGCCACGACCTTCCAGCCAACCAGCACACGAGACCGCCAATCAAGCCACGCACTGAGGACGGGCCTCACGACGCGGCCACTCGGCAATTTGCACCAACAGTCGATATTATGATCGTCGGCCTCCCATGCCTCACCGGGATTGAAGGAGTCCGGCTCAGATTGGATATAGGCTTTGTGGTCCGCGGTGTAGTGCTGATCGCCCTTGTGGCGGAGTGTCAATTCCTTGGCATCCCGCGTCACCGCATCCCACGCCTGGCACCGTCGTAAGCTCCTGAACCATCCCCATTCATGCTCCCTCGCCTCATTCGCCACCACCCGGAAACAATGGGCAATCGAGAAGCGGCGTGGATCGAGGCGTAGCTTCCAGTAGCGTTCGATCGCCTCCTCCGACGGATGCACTTTGTTGCCAAGGCCCCGCCCATCGACAGACAAGGCGTCGATGCCACCCTCGCGGTACATCTTCGCCCACCGCTGCAAACTGGCAACGCTGATCTTCAGCGGGCGGTCTTGTCCCGCGTCTCGAAAGGCGTAGCCGTTGCCGTGCCCTGCAACGAATTTCGCCCATGCTGCCTTTCGGCCGAGTGCATCGCCATGATCGCGCACGAACCGCTCCGCTTCGCGAACCGCGCGGGCCTTGGCCGCCCCGCGGTTGCGATCTCTTGAGGACAGCCCACAGGCTTTCTTCGGAGGGGGCGGTGAGTCCGCGGGCTCTGAGAAGCATGGGTGCGTTCGCGGGTGTAGATAGAGCCGGCCATCGAAGAGCACCGGTGGTGTAGCGCAGTCACGTTCCTGCAAGGCTAGGCGGTAACACCATATCTTCAAAGAACCGGCGTTCTGCACACCCGTGTATCGTGCTGAATTCTTTGCCCGGCGGATCGCCTCGCGAAGTGGCATGTATCCCGGGGGACGAACGTCGACAACCTTCCACTTACTCCAGCCCCGCATTCTTCGGGATCAATTCAACGGGATATTTGAGGGTTACGCCCGCCACATGACACCTGAGACGGCGAAAGGCCCCGCCGCACGCGAGTTCGAGCGCCGTCTGGCCGACGTGAGACTTAAGATCGCCCAGCATAACCAAGTCAGCAATAACCGAAGGTCAGGCTGGCTTCACAAAGCCCGGCAGGCGCTGCTCTTGTCGATTATCCCGTTGTTTCTTGCGTTTCTTGCCCTTATGATATCGGAGTACCAAGGTCACGCCAGCGGGCCTGTTGCGAGGGAAGCTCTCATGTCTGATCAACCAGCGAATCAAGTTCCTGATCCAACCCCGGAACCACCAGCGGACCAGTCCCCTCCCGCAGAGGACTTGCCGCCGCAGATGGAACCGCAAGAATTACGTGAGGGTGATACGAGCGGGGGAGAATAGACGCCTTCCTTGGGAGGATAAAATGTCAGATCAGCCGAGCAGCGAATCTCAAGACAATGGAAAAGACCAACCTTCAGAGGCCGTTCCCGCAGAGGACTTGCCTGCCCCTATGGAGCCGCAGAACGTAAAGGGCGACCGCCCCGACAAGGGTGACTACTTGCAGGAATCTGGCTGAGAGTCGGACTCTTGGTTGCTCTGGAGTGGGATGCGAGGTGCGACTTCCGCGCCAGGGTGGGATCGACACTCTACCTGACGAAGCCAGCAGGTTCTTTCGGTCGCCGTGCGAAGGCTGGCTTTGGTTGCGTTACACGGCCGTAACATGTAACGCCTCCACGCCCTCGGAGCCTCCGACTTCATTTCACCGCAAGTGCTGAATTTCCAACGACTTGAACGCGCCGAGATGTACTGAATAGGGAGCCTTGCCGAACCACTCAAAGCGGTCGAAAACGCCCGTTTTTCCTCATTCTTATGGCGCGACCCCCGTTTTCGCCCCCCTCAGGCGCGGACAATTGTAAGTCCTGCTATTTCCGCCAATTATCGCCGTTTCCGCCGTTTTGTCCATTCCTGAAATCGGGCTTAACCCTTTGTCTTGACTGGAGTTACGCGGATTGAATTGTCGCCGTTTTTTTATCTCACATTTGGCGGCGCGTTACGCCGCCGTCATGCCTCGCCGCCAAAGATGAGATTACGCGCCAAATGAATAAGGTGGGCCGAGCACAGACAATTCCCGGCATGACGTCTGTGCCACTGGATTGGCACGCGACGAGGCCCGGTCAGCGAAACTTGCCGCGGAATCGCTCGGCGGGATACTTCTCGGCGTTCTTCACGATTTTGCCTCGGATCGCCGAAGAGACATCGATGCCGAGGGAGTTGGCGAAGGAGAGTGCAAAGCAAAGGACGTCGGCCAGCTCTTCGCGAACTTGCTGCATGTCTTCTTCCGTATTGCGAACTTCCCGTGAGGCCTCGGTTCCGAGCCATTGGAAATGTTCCATGAGTTCGGCCGCTTCGATGGCAATGGCCATCGACAGATTCTTCGGACTGTGAAACTGCGACCAGTCGCGTTCGTCTACGAATTTCCGAACCATCTGCCGAAGTTCCGCGACCGTCGTGTTGTCATCCGTCATGAGATTTCTCCGAACGGCCGAACGCAAAACGGGCGGCACGTCAGCAGGTTGAACCGTGCGTAACAGAATAGCACCGAGGACCATCCAGTGAAAGTGCGGCAAGGGACTGAGGGTAAGGGTGTAGGGGTGAGGGTTGCGGATTGGGGGCTACTTAAACAAGCGACTCTTCGGCCGAGTTGAGAGAACTAACGTTTATCGCCTTCGCCGGCGGGACGGGGTGATGTTGCGTCGTTTCATCGTTTCCATCCGGTCGCGCAGGACAGAGGCGTCTTCGTACCGTTCCTCTTGGAGTGCCTTTTGTAACTCCGTTTCCAACTGGTCGATTGGGTTGGCGGGGAGTCGGGCGCCGATCTCGTTGCGAAGTGCCACGAGAATCAACACCTCAGTGGCTTTCCCGAATTCTTCTTCCTGATCCGCCTCAACCATGATCTCACGGATCATGGTGAGACCGGCCTTGACTCGCGCCATTGCCGTCTTGAAAGCGCCTTTTCGGAGGGCGATGTGGGCCTGCGCTCGAGTGTTCATCATGATCAGGTAGGGACGGTACTGCTCCAACAGGAGCCGATCTGATTCTTCTCGTGCGCACTCGCGGCAAAGATCGAGCACTTTGAGATTTCGAGCGGTGTCATTCGCGACGCCCCCGAAATCTTCCAGCACGAACTTAGCAAGATAGCGGTGGTAGTACTGAACGGACTCTTCCCGGAGCGTTTGGCATTCTTCCGGCGACAATTCGAATCCGAGGTCCGTGCCGTTTCTCTCAAGGTGCTCAGCGCGTTTTTTCTCGTGATGCGTCAACAACGATTCGCACCCGTGCGGGCGCCGGCCGTCTGGTCGACCGTTGGCTTCCATCTGAAGCAGTCCGAGATCAAGGCGCATTTGAATTTTGACCGCGCCATCGTCGCCGATAACCTTGCGGACCGTGATCTGGTTGGGCTCGTAGTCCCAATCTGCCAGGATTTTGCCAAGGTCCAAGGACGGCATCGCGATTCTCCTTTGGTCGATCTCCACTACAAGTATACAACCCCAAATCGGGCGAGAGCGCGACCTTCTTGCAGAACATGGTCAAAGAAGAGGCAATTCGAGAGAGATGCCGATAATGATTGGCCTGAGGCCGAAAGCGCGCCTACAATGAGTATTGGGCGCAAATAAAAACCACTTCCATGAACCCTTCTGGACTATTGATAGGTGCGAAGATATCGGTCCTTGCCCCTTCGCGCCGGCAATAGCTGCGCGTTTGGTTTTCCCGGAGCGCCCGGAAAGTTCTGGCAGGGCGCCCGTGTTTCACCAAGTGTCATCGTCACGGCATCCAAATCGCAGGGTCACATTGCTTTCAAGCAGGATCAGCGTGGATTACGGTACTGGTATCATTTCGTAGAGGGATGCCACTTGCAGCTTGCTGCCAGTGCCGGCACGAGTGGACAAACCCCCCGTGGCACTCAAATGATTCCAGTACTTGGATTTTAGTCCGCCTTGGGGGGAGCCGCCTGCGGCGGCAGGGCGAGGAGTTGTTCCGCAATCCGTTCGGCGGCAAGTTTGTGGGCGATCTCGTTTGGATGCTGGTCCGTCGGGTGAACCCACAGGGACTCGGCGGGCCGACCGCGATACACATCGAGCAGGTCGATGAACTCGCATCCGGCACTGTGGGCGGCTTCCTCTATCTTGTTGTGGATATCCTGGAAGGGGTATTCGCCATCCAATGCCCAGAGCACAGGAAACAGGACAACGACGAATCGAAAACCGTCCCGTTGAGCAACTTCCTGTTGCATCCCGCTGAGGATCTCTTTACACCGGTCCCACTGGGGCGATTCGAAACTACTTCGAATGCTGGCGAAATAATCGCGTTGAAGTCTTCTCGAATGCCTGCCGCGTTCGAATATTTCCCAGAGTCGCGAGACTTGGGCCAACGGCGACAGTGCGAGTTCGTGTGTCATCGCCTCATTTTGCCGAATAGTATCCGAGAACTCCGTAACATCGTTCAGGAAGAAGCCCAGCGTTACCGCGTCCGGCCGAAACTGCCGGCACCGCATCAAGTAGAACGCAATCGCATCGTTCGTTCCGTAGGCCTGAACGCCGGCGTTGAGGACTTCGACATTCCGGTCCGGCATCGCCGAACTCAGCAACAAGGCCAACTTTGCCGGATAGGTGTCTGGGTAGCGGACTCCCTCGCCAAAGGTAAACGAATCGCCGAGGCAGACCGCGCGAAAGGTATCCGGCGTACGCTCGATGGGCACGGCCGCGCCGCGCATCCCGAATCTGTTGATTCGGTAATCAACTCGGCCCTCCGGCCCGAAGTAATCCCGGTAGTCGCCGGCAGGATCATAAACCGACGAAAAGGTCGCATTTGGCTGATACACGATCGGACCGTTTGGGATTTGGGTGAAGGGAATGCCGCCTTCGGGCTCGATCCTGTGTTTCGCATAAGTTGGGGGCCCAAGGCCAAAGATGCGAACAAGGCCCTCGGCTGTTCCCAGTGTCAAGAAGAGACTGACCACGCACACACACCACCGTATCCATTTACGCGGTGGCGCGGCTTGGGGGGAATCACCTTCTTTGTCGCCTTCCGGTTGTTTTGATGTCTGAACCATGCACACTTATTTCGGCATAACCGGCGGTATTAGGAAGGCTCATAAATAAGGGAAAAGGGCTGTTTTTTCCAGTGAAGGTGTGAAGCCATGTTGTTCGCCAATGGCGCCCCAGTGAGGAGAAATCGTTGCGTATTCCACGTCGGCTACGGGGGGCCGACGCTACGGCGAAACAGACACTCTCCAGCCTCACATGCACTAAGTTAATCGGATGTCCTGTGGGATCGCGTTTTGCATGCCTGGGGGTGGGGTCCTGGGCAGGACCACGGTGAACTCGGAGCCCTTGCCGACTTCGCTGGCGGCGGTGATGGTGCCGGACAATAGGGCAACAAGCTCTTTGCTGATCGCGAGGCCGAGGCCTGTTCCGCTTTGTTCACGGGTCATCGAATCGTCTAACTGCCAGAACTTTTCGAATACTTCGGACAACTTGTCTGGTGGGATACCGATGCCGGTATCTCGCACCGTGATTGAGATGTGTTCATCGTCCTCGGTCGCCAAGGTCAAATCCACGACGCCGCCTTCCGGAGTAAACTTCATCGCGTTGGAAAGCAGATTGTAGAGGACTTGTTGGATTCGGCCGGCATCGCTCTCTATGACCGGCAGGTCCGCCGGGATGACGGAGACGAGTTGCAGACTCTTCTTTTCCGCCAAGGGTCGCATGAAGGCGACGAGGTTGTTGGCCATTTCCTGCATGTTGACCTGCACGATATGCAATCCGAGCTTTCCAGCTTCCATTTTTGCCAAGTCGAGCAGATCGTTGATGATCCCCAGCAACATCCTGCCGCTGGACATAATGTTCTCGGAGTACCGGAGGGTTCTACCTCCTTCCGCCGATGCGGATTCCCGCAGCAGTTCGGCGAATCCGATGATCGAGGTCATGGGTGTTCTAAGTTCATGGCTCACGTTGGCTAGGAACTGGCTCTTGATCTTGTTGGCTTCAAAGAGTGCGACATTGCGCTCCGCCAGCTCTCCCAGTCTCGTATCCAGGCTTTTGTTGATAGTCTTGAGTTCGTTTTCGGAGGCTTCAAGGTGGGACAACATCGCGTTAAACGCACGGGCCAATTCCTCGAACTCGTCGCCTGTGGCGATTTTGCTCCTGATACTGTGCTCGCCCTGGGAGACGCCTTCCGCCACGCGTCGCAATTCTCGCACCGGAGAGAGGATCAGCTTTTGGGTGATGAGATAGAAGACCAGAACCGCGAGCGTGCCGGCCAGCGCACCGGCCATCAGGCTGAGACCGAAATTGATCCACAGGTCAACTCTTGCTTTAGCAACGGGGTACTCGACAGAAACGACGCCCAGGAGTGTGCCGGGAGGATGCCTGCCGCCGGTTGGTCGATAAGGAAGTACGATCCGGTAGATCAGGTCTCTTCCCGCTGACTCAACATGGGGCTGCGCTTCCGTGAGTGTCGGGTTTTGCGCCAAGGCCATAGCCGCCTCTTGGACGTAATCGTCGGCCCCTGGAAGATGAATTGGTTTGGATGGGTCCGATAATTCAAACAGGCGTGGCGATGGACTTAGGAAGCCATGTTGCATTGCTCCCGTTGGCCACCACCGGTCCAAGGCGCGTTGTTTTGGCTCCCACCGACCGCTGCCCAGGTCGCTTCGCGCCATGGCGAGTCGGCCTGCCTGGCGAGCCATCTGAGTATTGGCTTCATGAACAAGGTCCCGCATCCTCAACCATGGAACAAAAAGAGCCGCGGCAACGATGACAATGACGGCTCCTCCGAAGAGCAGGCGGCACTTGGCTGCGAGGGAGATTGAGAAAGAGGCAAACCGCGACATAAAGGAACACTCCGCAGCGTATAATATCACATTGGGGCAAGCTGTGGCGGGTGCCTTCTGGAGTCATCGGGAGATAAACTCGGTGTTGAAGGAGCCCGATTATTCCGATATGCTAACATGCTCCCGCAATTGAGGTTGGAAACGTTATGAGACGCAGCCAGTTTATTCTGCTCAGCGTGTGTGCGTTGGTGTGGTTGGGTATGAACTCTCCTGTCGAGGCCCAAAACCGCCGCAGAGGAAGCTCTGCTCTTCGCCAGGGTCGGATTCCATCGCGATCCTTCCACAGTGTAGGCACAGGCGGGAGGCAGGCCCTCGGCACATTCGGTTCAAATCGCTATCAAGGAATCCAAACGAGGGCGCAGATTCTTCGCAGCATGTCTCCTTTGCAGCGGTATGAGGGCGGCTTGCTTTCTCCTGCCCCCTACCCATCCAGCCCCATCACTCAGTTGCTGAACCAGCGTAACTTGCTCAAGGCCCGTTCGCCCCTGGCCTATCGCGCGTCGGCTATGGTCGGACGCTACCCGATCCCGTCCGTTCTGTCTGTTGGAGACGAAGCGCAGTTCACGACCAGGAGTGCGGGGGATTCCTCTTCGGAGACTGAAGGAGCCGTCGCTGACAAACCAGGGCAGTATGAGGACCTTTTGGCTGCCCGCCTTGACTCCAGGGCGGCGGAAGCGTTTAACCTGGGCGCGGCTTTCTATCGTTCCGGAGACTTCTCGCACGCACACCATTCATTTGATATGGCGCAACAGGTTTGGAGTGACAGGCCCCAGCCCTTTTTGGGCGCCATGCTGACATCGTATAGCACGGGGAGATATCAACGGGCGACGACGGAACTCGTGAAGGCCATTGAACGAATGGAGGAACTCGACGATCTTAAGATCGAAGGCTTCGTCGAGAATTTCTTCGAGGGAGCCGACCTGAGTGCCAAGCAGGCGGAGTTTCGAAAGACCGTTGACTCGGTCAATGTTTTTGTTGTATCGACACATGGTAGCCCCAGAGCGAACCTTCTGCTCGCATACTTCGCGTGGCTGAACGGTGATCTCGGTACAGCCATCGCCGCGGCCGAGCTCGCCCCCGAGGGCTTCCGGGAGGAACTTCAGGAGCCGATTAGGAAATTCCACGAACTTCTGATCCAAGAACAGCTAAACGCAACGACGCGAACCGAGTAACACGTCCAAGGGAAAGGGCAGGCGTTGCACGGGAACGCCGGCTGTTTGAGGGTGTTCCGCTCTGCTCTTGCCGACCCGATGATTCCATCAGCATTTCCGGATACAATTGCCTTCAGCATCATACCGTCTCCGGTTGATTGATTGAGAAAGGCGGACACGCGGCCACATGCCAGAGGTTGAACAGAATAAGCAAATGACTCCGACCGGTTCTGGATGGATGCGATATCGCCAGTTCCTATCCCTTCTCGCGCACATCTTCCTATTTGCCGTGGCGTTCTTCTTCGCGTTCGGGTTGTATTATAATTTCAAGAACTTCAATCTCTGGTTCAAGCCTTTCTTTGTCCTGCTTTTGCCCATTGTTGTCGCCATTCGAATGAGTGTCTTCGCCTTGATGAAGATGTTCCGGGGCTCATGGCGGTATGTCGGCATGAGAGACATGCTGTCCGTGATCAAGGCGACGCACATCAGCACCTTCTTTTTTCTGTTGGCCTTTTTCCTGATCGAACACGCGTATGGGTACTTCGGAAATCGGGGTCAATTCCCGCAGGCGGTCTTTCTGCTCGATTGGGGAACGACCATTGCCACGATCTGTGGCGCCCGAATCCTGGTTCGACTTTACCACGAGGAGATTCGTCCTGTCGCCGCGACCGGGCATTGCCAGTGCCTCATCGTCGGCGCGAGCGATACAGGCGAGGCCCTGCTGCGCGAGATCCTGCGGATGCCGGTTGAGCGGTATCGCGTCGTTGGCTTTCTCGATGATGATTCATCCAGGCATGGCACCCAGATCCACGGCGTGCCTGTTCTCGGTCCGATCGACCGTGCCCGTGATTTTTGCGAAGAACATGAGATCGAGGAGTTGCTGCTCGCGATCCCCGGCGCGCCTCAACGTCGCATCCGCAAGATCGTCGAACAGCTACAGGGGCTAAACGTTCTATTTCGCACGATTCCGGCGATGGAGGAGGTCATCGAAGGGCGTGTGACGGTATCTCAAATTCGAGATGTGGCCATCGCCGATCTTCTTGGCCGTGAACAGGTCGAACTGGACGAGGCAAAGATTTGCGAGAGCCTTCGCGATCAGCGTGTTCTTGTGACTGGCGCCGGCGGCTCCATCGGCTCTGAGATGTGCCGCCAACTTTTGCGATACCACCCTGCGAAGCTGATCCTGCTCGAACAGGCGGAGAACAATCTCTTCGAGATCGACCGTGAACTCGGCGCGCTTGCCCCGGATATTCCGCGGGTCTGCTGCGTGTGCGACATCTGCGACGCCAAGCGCGTGGATCGTATCTTCGAGACGCATCAGCCGGCTGTTGTATTCCACGCAGCCGCCCATAAGCACGTGCCGATGATGGAGATCAACATCGGTGAGGCTGTGAAGAACAACATCCTCGGCACGAAGACCGTGGCCGACGCAGCCAAGAAGCACGAAGGCGTCCGGCGGTTCGTCATGATCTCGACCGACAAGGCCGTCAACCCGACCAGTGTGATGGGTTGCACGAAGCGTGTCGCGGAGATGTACACTCAACAACTTCGCCAGGACGCATCGACGCAGTTCATGACGGTGCGATTCGGCAACGTCCTCGGCTCCAGCGGTAGTGTCGTGCCCATCTTCGCCAAGCAGATCGCAGCGGGCGGGCCCGTCACCGTGACAGACCCGGCCATGACGCGATACTTCATGACGATTCCCGAAGCCAGCCAGCTCGTCTTGCAGGCCGGCATCATGGGCAAGGACGGCGATATCTTCGTCCTCGACATGGGCGAGCCGGTAAAGATCGTCGATCTGGCTCGCGAGATGATCACGCTCAGCGGTCTTCGGCCCGGCGAGGATGTCGAGATCAAGTTCACCGGCATCCGTCCGGGCGAGAAGCTGTACGAGGAACTCAGCGTCACTGGCGAGAACATGGGCAAGACCACCCATGAAAAGATCTACGTCTGGCGAAACCGAAAGGAAGACTGGCCGCGCGTCTGTGATCTCATGGGCAAACTCATCGAATCCGCGGACGATCTCTCCCCCGAAGAACTCAAAACCCGCCTCGCGGAAATCGTGCCGGAGTTCACACCCAAGGCTGCACCCGCATCGCCGGCGAAGGTGGCAATTCAACGGTAGCGATTCAAAGGTACAGATTCAACGGTCGCACTCCCACGACGCGGGCCGTGACCTTTAACAGCTTAAGCCGAATGGTATCCACACTCGCCGCCGCCAGGTCGCTCGTGTTCGATCAGCATGTAAGCCGACGATGCCAACAGCGGACGGCGTTGGTTGCCCACGAACCTGCTGCAACTCGTCCGATTGGTGGACAGATACCACTGTTGCTCTTTCATGCGATTGTCCATTGTACTGCGTTGCGTGTAGATGCCATCGTTAATGGCACCCGGCGCGTCGTCGGAATTCGTCACGACGAACCGCTTGAGACGTCCGGCCTTCGCCAGGCCCAACTACACAGTCGGCATCGTTTTTGCTGCGGTATTTCAGGGTTTTCCAGCGACAGAAGCCGGCGTCCGACGTGAGCCACCCGCCGTTGAAATCGACAAAGGTTGTGTTGTGCGAAAGACTGACAAACCTGACCTTCCTGCGATGATTTTTTCTCATCGAACAGCCTCCTTGCGCTGGGCTGAATGTATTCAATAAACACACAGCCTACGGGACAAAGAGGACGTCTCTATGCGCTCATTGACGAAATCTAATGAAATATTCGAACTAGCCCGCCTTTCTCACCAGTGGGAGTCTTCGGGTTTTCCGAGGCGTCTTTGC
>CAZTAR010000128.1:0-11060 GCA_964611695.1 uncultured Planctomycetaceae bacterium
ATCGTGTTTTGTTTGTCGAAGGGGCGCAGCCGGAGGGGGAGTGGCTCACCGCGCGGCCGGATGTCTTCATCCCAATCCAACGTGGCGAACGGCACACGCTATATCGCGTCGATCACGAATTACTCGCGTCTGTTCTGCGTTAGCGCAACTTGACTTCTTGGGTAGCGGCCGACGCCCCTGTCGGCCGTTGAACACGCGCGACCATCCCCGTCCGACACGGGGGTCGGACGCTACGGGTGTTGCCCAGACTCCTGCGGCCCTCGTGTGCTCCGGCGCGGAACACGGTGTCATACCACCGGAAGAGCAGCGTGAGTGCGAAGAGCCGGTAGGCGTTGTTCGACCGGCCGGCGACGTGTTCATCGAGGAGGCGCAGCGGTTCGTTTTGGCGGATGATCCCGTCGGAATACAGACCATGTGGCGGCGCGAGGATGTCACGGAGCCTGTCTCGCAGTTCTCCCTTGAACCAGCCGGCGATTGGTGAATGAAAGCCCTCCTTGCGGCGGTTCACGATGCGCGGTGGGATTCCCTTTCGTCGCAGGTACCGCCGAAGGATCACCTTGAGCGTATGGCCTCGGACCTTCTGGGAGGATGGCACGCGGAGGAGGAAAGCGACCAGATCATTATCGAGGAAGGGGACACGGGCTTCGAGGTTTGCCCCCATGGTCATCGCGTCGACCTTCGTGAAGTTGTTCCCGGCCAGCCAAACGCGAATGTCCGCCATCTCAGCGCGTCGCGCGAACGGCGCGGCGCGGAACTCTGTAAACGCACGACGATAGGGGCCATACAGCCAGTCACTTTCGCACCACGTTTCTCGTAGCACCTCCGGCACGAGCAGTCGCCCCAGGCTGGCGGTCGTGTGGAGCATCCGCCACGTCGCGTGGGCATCCTCCCGGCTCATGCCCGCACCTTGCAGGAAGGCCCTCAGCTTGTAATCCCATGAGACCTTCCCCGTGCCAGCGCCGATGGCGTCGAGGGTTCTTAGGATGACACGCCGCATAGCGCTTGGCAGACGTCGGACCCATGGCTGGTATCGGTCCGCCAGAATCGTCGTGTAGCCGCCCAGCAGCTCGTCGCCACCGTCTCCCGACAAGCACACCTTGACGTGCTGCCGAGCCAATTGTGACAGCGCAAACAACGGCACTATCGCCTGATCCGCGACGAGGTGGTCCTGATACGGCGCGACCGTCGTCATCAACTCGAAGAACGCGTCCGCCCCCAGTCGGATCGGATGATGATCCGTGCCGAGGTGCTTCGCCACTTCCAACGCGAATGGACTCTCGTCGTATCCCGTTTCGTCGAAACCCACGGAGAAAGTTTGGGTGCGCCCGGGCTTCTTCTCCGCCATGACGGCCACGATCGCCGTCGAATCCAACCCGCCGGAGAGAAACGCCCCCAGCGGCACGTCGCTCACCAGCTGCCGCTCCACGGCATGCTCAAACAGTGAATCGAATCGCTCGTCCAGTTCTTCTGTTGAGAGGTGCGCTTGCGGCGCCGGCGTCCATTCGTGCCACTGTTCGATCGAGACGCTGCCATCCTGTTTGACTCGGGCCAAGTGTCCGGGCGGGAGTTGGCGGATGCCTTGCATCAGCGTCAACGGCGGGGGCAGATAGTTGTGACTCAGGAAGACCGTCAGCCCCTCAGGATCTATCGCTCGGCGGACACCCGGCACGCAGAGGATCGCCTTCAGCTCCGATGCGAAGCAAGCGAGATTGGTATCCGCATAGTAGAAGAGCGGCTTGATTCCGAATCGGTCTCGAAAGAGCGATAGCTCGCGCGCCTCGCGATCAAAGATGGCGAAGGCGAACATGCCGTTGAGCCGCTTCAGACAGTCGGCGCCGTCCATCACGTAGGCGGCGAGCACGACCTCCGTGTCGCTGTTCGTCCGGAAGGGATAACCGCGTGCTGCCAGCTCGCCGCGCAATTCGGCGTAGTTGTAGACCTCGCCGTTATAGACGATCACGAATCGCCCGTCCGGACTGGTCATGGGTTGCGAACCGGTGTCCAGATCGATGATGCTGAGTCGAGTGATACCGAGGCCGACGCCGTCTTCAACGTGCGAGCCGTTTTCGTCCCGGCCGCGATGTTTGATCGAGCGGAGTTGTCGGCCGACCCAGTGGGTGACCTCGGCTTCACCGTGAGGTTTGAATGTGCGGACGCCGACGATGCCACACACGTGTTACCACCTTTCCGCCGTCGCAGTCCGGGCGATGCCCTCGGCGAAGATAATCGGATCGAAATCGAAGTCACGCCGCGTCATGGAAATATCGAACGCCTCATGCTTGTCCAATTCCGCCACCTGCTTGACAGGGAGCCGGGTTCGCGGGCACATTTTCTGATAGGCCAAAAGGGCTTTCCGCACCGGTCCCAGCGGGATCGGCACGAACAACCGCCTGCGTCTCATGGCCCAGGCGATCTGCCTCAACATCTCTCGCAGGCTGATCTGCTCTGGGCCGCATACGTTGTAGATCGACTCCGGCAGGGGCTTCTCGAAACTCTGAATCAGGACCGAGACGACATCGTTGATAAACACAGGCTGGATCTTGAAGGCCCCGCCGCCCAGAACCGGCACAACAGGGCTGAGGCGCACTGTTCGGGCCATTATGGCCACGTTTTTTGTGTCGCCAGGCCCATAGATCAGCGTTGGACGCAGGATCACGCTTGGCAGGCCCGAATCCAGGAGAAGGTCTTCCGCCTGCTTCTTGAGTTGCCCGTAGATTCCTTTTCGCATCGCGGCCGCCGCAGAGCTGACGAGTACAAAACGTTTCAAGCCCATGACGCCGGCAGCGGCGATCATCGCCTCGGTGCTTGTGATGTTTCCGTCCACAAGTTCCGCCGTCGAGCCATTGACCCGGCCGGCGACGTGGCAGACGACGTCCACGCCCTCCAAAGCCCGCACCAGCGCATCGACATCAACGTACTTGACTGTACGCAGGCTCGGCCCCGCCTGCGTTGACAATCGCCGTACACACATGCCGCGCGCTTCAATGGCACCGCATAGAGATCGGCCGACGAATCCTGTTGCACCGGTCACAGCGATGGTTGTTACAGACATGGGTTTACCGAGGAGTTTGGGAGTCAGGTTCGTCCATCGCGACAGTTTGTCGGCCCTGCAAACCTGCGAACCGTTCCATGGAGATTCTCTCGATCACACCCCGCTTCGCATCCTTGACGAGGAATACGTAGACATTTTCCGGTCGGATTGTTGGGTCCTGCACGATTGCCCGCTGCAGCGACGTGGCGCTGCCATAGGTTCGCAGCGTTCGCCCTCGCTCATCCGTGTAGGTGTAGTCATGGTCGGTCATGACGCGGCCGTGGTCTTCGTGCATCCCCCGGCGCCATTCTCGGTAGATATCGCTTGAAAGCCGGCCGTCGAGGGAAAGCTTCGAGCCGAGCAGGAACGCCAGCGGCATAGAGATACTGGGCCGGCGGTCGTCACGGTTGGCGATGAGGACGTGGTATTGACCTTCCTTGCTCAACTCCGACAAAATCTGCGGAATCGCCCGTCTCTCGAATCTCCGTTCGGCATAGGCGATGTGGATCGCCTTTTCGATTTGTCGGTAGTTCCACCCGAGGAAGCAGACGAGTCCCAACAGCAAGGCCGTCGCGATGAGCCGCCGCTCTCGAATCGCCCCCGCCCTGTAGAGCGACAACAGACCGCCGCCAGCGGTGATGCACGCCAAACTGAAATACGCATAGCGATACCGTAGGGGAAACATCTCGCCCGGGGGTGCATTCCCAATCAGCGCGACCGGCAGCCACGCGAACAGGAGCAGTACGCCTGCAAGGAGCAGGCCCAGCACGAGTTGCGTATCCCGGGACCGATGCGCGAGCAGCACGAGCAACGAGAATGCAACAGCGATGGCAAGGAGGGGGACGCCGTGGTTCCCGAGCGAGCCAAGGAACCGTTGCCACATCGATGGTAATTTGAGATGCACGACTGGCTCACCGAAGAGTGTCAAGATGTAGGGCTGGAGGAAGAACCGACAGGCGACGAGCGCCATGAGCAGCAGTGCAAGCGGAATACCGATCCTCGCGGCATCTCGCCAGCCGCGTTTTTGGGCGGTAAACCACCACGCGGCGATATACGCGCCGAAATACCCGACAGGATATTCGACGAATAGCAGTCCGATGCCGAGCAGGACGGTCGCGCCGATGGCGACGTGCAGGCGACGCCGATGGCACGTGAGTATCAATAACAGCCCCAAGTTTGCCGACAGGCTGGCAGGCGCGGCATACAGATAAAACGCATAGTTGATTAGTGTGCCGCTCAGCCAGTAGTTCACGGCGTAGAGCGCCGCGGCACACCATCCTGCGAAGAAAGAGCCGAACAGGCGTCGTGCCAAGAAACCGACGACCGCCGCGTTGCAGACGTGCAACACAAGCACCGTCACTCCCAACGCCATGTGGTTGTCATCAAACAGGAGCCGCAACAGACACATGAAGTAGATGAACAGCGGGAAGAAGTGTGCGCAATCACCCGAGTTGTTGTACCCTCTGGCATCCACAATGAGTGCGTAGGCCGGATGGTCGAGCACGTAGTTGGCCGCGGAGAGGAAGTAGATGTTCTCTCCCGCGTAAAAGCCGACCTCCGGCAAGTTACGGTATGTCGCCAGGATCAAGAGGAGCAGCCCAGTCGTGCATGCGATCCGCCAGAGGCGTGCCGTGCCTCCATTGGGTGCCACGCCTTCAAGCCATGCGATAGCATGGCGGGTAGGCGGGCTCTCCGACGAGTCAACATGCTTACCCGCGACTTCGTCGCGTGAAAGCATGGCACCCAACCTTGTGTGGGGCACAGTGTCCCGTCTGTTGCATTGCGTCATGTTAGCAGCCCTAGTCCTCGCCGCAGCATCCAACGGGGGCGAAGAAAGAACCGATTGTAGGCTTCGCGCTTGAGCCGCCGGATATCTTCGCTCGCCAGGTGGTCGAGCTTCATGACGGGGTTGTAGGTTGTGTACTCGCACCAATCGCGGTCCAGCAGCCGGCCCGCATCGCGCACTTCGTCGTGGAATGGTGTGCCGGGATATGGCGTCACCACGCCGAACTGAGCCAGACTCGTGTCGAGTCGGCAAGCGTAGTCGATCGTCCGGCGGATACGCTCCTCTGTGTCCTCGGGAAAGCCCATCAGATAAAACGCATTCACGAGCACGCCCTCGCCCTCGGCGAATCGCACGATATCTTCCAAGTGTGTTTGTTCCAACGGTTTGCGGCCGTGGCGTTCGAGCGTGTCGGCATGGGGTGTTTCGATGCCGAGATTGATGAAGCGCAAACCAGCGCGGCGCATAATGGCGATCAGCTCACGGGTCAGGCAATCCACTCGGGTCTCGCAACCCCAGGACACTTGCAGACCGCGGCTGAGCATGCCTTCCGCAATCCCACGTGCGCGTTTCTTGTCTAACGAAAAGACGATATCCCTGAACAGGATGCTCCGAATGCCGAAGTCCCGGATGAGATACTCGATTTCGTCCAGGACGTTTGCAGGGGCCCGGCTTCGCCAACGCGTGCCCTGGATCGGCAGATACTGGCAATACGGACATGCGAACGGGCAACCGCGGCTCGTCTGCATCGGCAGGAAAGGACGCCGCCTAAGCAGTGGACGATAGCCGTATTTGTGAATCGGGAAGCCGTTCCAGTCCGGAAATGGCAGTGCTTCCAGATCACACACCGGCTCGACCTGGATCACGCCTGAGTGCTTTGCCGAATCGTCCAGCGCCAATGCCCAGGCGTCCGGCTCACCGTCAATGACGAAGTCTCCCGCTTCTAGGAACAACTCCGGCCTGGCCCGTGCGAATGCTCCCGCGAACCCCACCGTGCAGCCCAACCGTCGCTTGACTTCCCGCGCGAATGCGATCTCTTGTTCGTAACCGATGATGCTTGTGGCGATGAGGACGATATCCGCGCGCTCGGGAAGGCTGCTGTGAATCGTGACCTCGTGCCCGAGTTGGCGCAGAATCGCGGTGACGTATGCGAATGATAGAACCGGCAGCCGGACGAGACGCTTCTTCAGGAAGTTGAACACGCGGCCCGCCAGTCCGTCCGAGTCCATGACGGAGCCATAGGTGCCGGTTTGGTCCTTGTTGTTGCAACCGTGCCGGTCTTCTTCCAAGTCAACCAGCGCAACGCGAAGCGGCATTTTATGGTCCTCTCCGAAGGCACTCTAAGAATGCTGATTGGGGCTCCGTCGTCTCGGCGGTGGGCTCACGGGCGAGACGCCCGTACCACCCGATACGTTCGAACCACCCAAGACGTCGGTTTTACCCGAGACACCCGAAGGGTAAGAATGCCGAAGCATGGTCCGCAATAGCTTGATACCGCAGGCGGCGTAGTTCCACATGACTCTGGGGTTCTTTGCCTTCGCGAGTCGGCGAGCGATGTAACCGGGCCGCAGATAGAACCGCATCATCCCCCGGCGCCGGTATGCTCGCAACTCCTCCGCGGATAATGCGTGCGTCCGTACTGTCGCCGACGCGTACGCGCCCTCGCCGTGGACCTGAAGCAACAGTCCCTCTTCGCCTGCGATCTTCGCAAACTGCGTCCCGTCAAACGGATATGCGATGAAGATGTCGGCGAAGTCACCGCCCAATTCACACGCGAAGTTGATCGTTTGCCGGACAGTTTCGTGCGTGTCCCAGGGGAAGCCGATCATGAAATAGGTGTAGGCCAGGATGCCATGTCGGTGGCACATCGTCACGGCCTGGCGAGATTGTTCCAGTGTGATGCCCTTGCCGATTCGGTCGAGAATCTCCTGACTGCCGGATTCGATGCCGAGGCCGATGGCGAAACAGCCCGCCGATTTCATCGCGATGAGCCGCTCCTCATCGAGCGTGTCCACCCGGCTGTTGCAAAACCATTCGACCTTCAAATCGCGATCGAGGATTTCCTGACAGACTTCCAACGCCCATTGTTTGTGCCATGTGAACGTGTCAGACTTGAAATGGAAATCTCGAATGGCGAACTGTTGAACGCAGCGTTCGACCTCGTCGACAACGCGCTTGGGCGATTTCGTGCGAATCCGGCGGCCGTGAATCGGCGGCACGAGGCAATAGAAACATTTGCCAGGACAACCACGGCCCGTTTCGATGTGGGCGCAGGGTCGGCCGTTGTCCGGTCTGGGATATCGTTCGTTGTCGATCAAATGCAGGGCGGGCATTGGAACGTCGTTGAGGTCGCGGACGAGTTCGCGATCCGGCGTCCGCACGATATCCCCGCCTTGGCGGTAGGTGATGCCCCGGATTTCGTTCAACGGCAAACCTGCCGCCACCTCCGCGAGCGGCGATGCATCCTCATGCCGGAGGACCAAATCCAACGCCGGACAGGACAACAGTGCTTCGCCATCCTGGAAGTGAATGCCGCGGAGGCAAGTGACAATCCGGGGTTGCTTTGCCTTCGCAATGACGCATGCCTGTAGATCATCCTTCAAGGTGGATGTTGTCACGCTGACGAGCAGGAGTTCCGGCTCGCATTCGACCAGGTCGGCTTTGAATTGTTCCCACGACTCGCCGGTGATTGGATAATCTCGAACCGCCACCTCAACGCCGACCGCTTCCAGGTAGGCCGCCGCTGTCAGCAAGTCCATCGGCGGTCGTGCGAAGCTCACCGCGAAATCATCCACCGACGACTGGCATCGATCCTCGCGAACATACACGCCAGTCGGTGGCACGATCAGAAGCGCGCGTTTGACGGCAACGCGCTTGCCGTGTGCCATGCTTTCACGCGACGTTGTCGCGGGTAAGCATGATGATTCCCGGGTAGACATGCCTACCCGCCCCGCTTGCGCGGGACGTGAAGGCATGGCACCCGACGCGGGACCTGAAGGCATGGCGCCCGGCGTACATTCCATTGAGGTGACGTGTTCGCCGGCTTTCGAAGGGGCGTTAGTCTGTTCGGCGGTTTCTACCGTCGTAGGTTCGATCACGACTTCCCACCAATCTCTTATCTTCGCAGCGAACAGTCAGAGCCGCGCGCGTAAGCAAGCGGTTACCGCCAGGCCGCAAGGGCCTTCTCGGGAAACGCTGACCCTTTCTTACGGTCGGGGCGCTGATCAACCCGGCCGTTTCTGAATCTCGCGGAGGAGATCGACGCGGAGGTTTGCGACCTGGCTTTTTACCGATTTGATCACCCCTAGCGAGAACTCCGCCATGATTCCGATCAGCAGCAGGGTGGCCGCCGCGGTCAGAAGCGCCACGTCAGAGAACTGCATGTGCCCCACAAAGATTCGATCCCACACAGATTTTGCGAAGCCTGCCGTACCTAGGATCGTCGCGAGTGGCAGGAACACCCTCATCGGCCGGAAGAACATAATCATTCGCAGGACCGTCATGAAGTACCGTGCCGTATCGCCCACCATGTGAAATTTTGATTTCCCGATTCGCGGGAAGTATTTCGTCGGGAGGTACTTGACACGGTGTCCGTTGCACAGGAATGCGAGTGTCATCGTCGTGACACAGGAAAACCCGTCCGGAATCACCCAGAGGTACGTCAGCATGAGATCGCGTTTGAAGGCTTTGAGACCCGTGTTCAGATCCGGAATGTGTTCCTTGGACAGATAGCACGCGAGTTTGCGGATCAGCCACTTCGCCGGTACCCGCAGAATTCGGGCCGTTCCCTCTTCCGAGGTCCTGGCGCCGTTGACTTGGTCGAACTTGGGAAATTCCGCCAGGAGCTTGGGGATGTCCGCTGCATTGTAGGAACCGTCCACGTCCAACATGACGATCACCCGGCCGCGGGCTTCGATGATCCCCGTCTTGCGGGCGGCCCCACTTCCACCATTCCGGTCACGCCGCACACATCGCACGCCACGCGCCTCCGCCAGACTCAGCGTGACATCCTTCGAGCAATCGTCCACGAGGAGAATCTCAAAGGTATACTCCGTCTCCTCCATCGCGTGGCGGCAGTCGTCAATGACTTTTTCCACCGCCGCCTCTTCGTCGAATGCCGGCAGAAGCACCGTCACATCCACGGATGAACTCGAATAGTCCTCCACGCCGGGTAGAACGTGATACTCCTTGCTTCGCAGGAATTCCTCGTGCACGCGTTGTTCCGACAGCGTCGCCGATGCCGCCATGTCCTCTACAAGGCTGCTGATCAACTCGTCCGTTATTGTTGCAGGGGGCCTTTTTGTCGCAGTGGACATCTCGCAATTCCTTCTTCAAACGCGGCGATTCCGAATGTAGCGTCCGACCTCCGTGTCGGACGTGGGCCGTAGCGTCGGCCCTCTGTGGCCGACGTGATGAGCAGAGCCGTTCCCGTGAGGGAGTCGGTGCCCCGCTTTGTTCAGAGGGCCTCCCATATGGGCGCTGACCGCTTGCTGACGCGTGCCGCTCTGATCGTCGGCCACGGGGGGGCGACGCTACATGATTCCACTACGGCCGGCAGTGTTCTATCTCCTCACCAACGGCGCCAGAACATTGCCGGGATCGCCACTGAAATGGTCTTCAGTCGTTCCAGGAAATGCTCGCGCGGGTGCCGCAGGCACTTCAATGCGTATTGCGGTGACAGGTAGAAACTGCGATACGCCTGTTTGGCCATTTGCCGAATCTCGTCGTTCGAGAAATCCGGGTAGTCCGGCTCACCCTCGGGTGTCAGCCATCCGTTCTCTTCGAGCATTGCGTGCAGCGGCGTGCCTTCCAGAATGTTCGCCAGTTGGAATTGAGCCGTATGCGGATTGAGCTTCTTCGCCCAACGAATCGTCGCCAGGGCCGTCTCGCGATTTTCACCGGGGAAGCCGATCACGAAATCACCGTGAATCCGTAGTCCCGCCCGTTTTGCGTTGAGGGTGAATTCGGTCATCTTCTTGTGCGAGACACCCTTCTTGATCCGGCGGAGTATCTCCCGGTCGGCCGTCTCGTACCCCACATGGATGACCCGGCAGTTGGCCCGCTTCATGACGCGCATCGTTTCGTAAGTGAGGTTGCACCGCGCGTAGCATGACCAAGGGATTCCCAGCCCGCGTTTGATCTTTCTTGCCGAGAACTCCAGTGCCCGCTCGTCCGTGAGCGTGTCGTCCTGAATCATGACCGAACGGACATCCGGCATTTCGCGGTCGATGTAGGCGAATTCCTCCATCACGTTCTCGACGCTGCGTGTGTTGTAGGTGAAGCCCTTGATGAAGGTGTGAACCCACAGGCAGAAGGTGCATTGCCCCCAACAGCAGCCCCGGCCCGTCATCATATCCATGAAGGGATAAAACTCGGAGATCGTTTTGTAGTCGCGGATATTGACGTGCTCTTTGAAGTACCGAGACACGAAGGGAATCTCGTCCAATTGTTCGCCCGTGAGATAAGAGCGCGTCTCGTTCTTGATGATCTGATCGCCGTCGCGGTGGAGTAGATTCTTAATTTCAGTTGGCGGTTTTCCGCCCGCGAGTTCCGCCAGGGGATGCTCAAATTCCCCCTCGATGCCGTACTGCACCGCGTCGGCCTGCTTCAATGTCTCCTCCGCGAACGCCGAGTAGAACGGTCCGACCAACACACCGATGCAGTTGAGCTTTTCGACCATCTGATCCGCGAAACCCACATCGTTCCGGCGGCTCTGCTGCCCGGTGTAGGTCACGAGCATGTCCGGTCGCCATTTCCGAAGGAGGGCGTCCGTGGCATCATGATCGAGATACTGAGACGGAGCATCGATCAGCAGGGTCTCGTGTCCGCACTTTTCCAGCCAGGCGCCGGCATAGCCAAGCCAGAGGGGGTACCACTGGGTGGAGGAGAGGGAGACAAAGTCGCAACGGGCGTTGCGCATGTAATCTCTTTTGTAAGGAGGAGATAGCAAAGCGATTCGCACGATGGAACTCCTTGGATCACGTCAGCGAGCGTGATTCCGTACACTATTATCGGCAGCGGATCGAACCCTGGTTTGCGTATAATCGGTTTACCCGTTCTCTTGCGGTGTATTGCGCATCGGTTTTGTGGCTGCTGTTATTATCGGATGTTCTCAGGGAGGGCGGGACGTTTCGGTGTTTTGTGATAAGGCGTGTGTGGATCAAGAGCATCTTAGGCGTGAGATGGCATCCTCCGCGGCGGAGATCAGATGGGGATGAAAGCCCGTTGCTCCAGGGTTAGTGTATC
>CAZTAR010000129.1:0-11032 GCA_964611695.1 uncultured Planctomycetaceae bacterium
AACAGGACCAACCGCTTCCACCGAAGTGACAACATCAAGGTAGCAGCCTCACCAGTGCGAAAGAAACCAACCAACGCGTCACATGCGAATGCACTCAGATACGAACGGCCGGAATTCGATGGCTATTATCGGCCGACGCCTTCTCTTGTCTAGTACAAATAATGACCTGTGCCTCCCAAACAGCCAACTTCAGACCCCCACCTTCAGAACAGCCATCTGAGCCAAGCTCATGGCACCACGGAGATAAAGAGAGTCGCGTTTTGCGGCCCCGAATCTCGGACCTCACCGAGAAGCCAACCAAAAGGACTGCCAACGCTGACCGCTTTCTTAACCGATTCAACTGTAGCGTGAAGTAACCAGGATCGGTGATTCGCCGCCGAGGAGAGAATCACCGCTACAAACTCTGCAAAGGCGAGCGAACACGCACAGCGTTCCCGACGGAGGCGGATGGCGATGAAACGCCTGGGATTAAGAGGAAGAGCAATCATCCTGTGCATTCTGCTGATCCTCGGAACGGTCAGCACAATCAGTGCCGCCCTGATCTGGCGTAACCACACCGATTCAATCCATAGAATCACCGAGCACGCCGTCCTCTATGCCCAGTCCATCAGCGGACTCGCCGAGCACGCGGTCCTGCTGAAGGATCAAGAGGGACTTAATTACATCGTCCAAGGCCTGAAGAATGACCCAGCAGTCGTGATGGGACAAATCATCGACGCAGAGGGTTCCGTGCTGGCGACTTTTACACGTGATGATGTGAAGATTCAAGATAATGATCGGGCCGACCCTAATTTGGACAAAGCGGTCAGGATTCTGAAGGCGGCCGTCCCACACAAGCGCACCAACTTCGTCAACCGAGAAGAATCAATCATCGATGTCGTCGTCCCCATCTGGCGGGATACGGATAAGCTTGACCTCGATATCCTCAACGAGGAACGAGACGAGGCTGAAACGCCAAACGCACTTGGCTTTGTCCATCTCGACTACAGCCTCGAGCAGGTCCGGGACGAACTCACTTCACGGATCGCCTCCAGCGCACTCATCGCGGTAATCATTGTTCTCATCGGGGTCGGATTCACCGTCCTCCTCATCAAACAACTCCTCCGGCCCGTCGAGGGACTCGTGCAAACGACCTCGGCCATTGCCGGCGGCGATCTCACCCAAAGGGCCGCGGAGTTGGCTGTCGGCGAAATTGGCGTCCTCGCAAGGGCGTTCAACAACATGGCGAATCGACTCCAGGAATCCTACGCCTCAATCGAACAACAAGTCGCCGACAGAACCGCGAAACTCGAAGTACAACGAAAAAAACTGGTAATCGAAATCGCCGAACGCAAGAATGCCGAAGAAAACGCAATCAGGGAACAAAAACTCACCGAGTCTACAATCGACAGCCTTCCAGGAGTCTTCTACCTCTTCGATGAAAACGGACGCTTCCTTCGATGGAACCGGAACTTCCTGAGGATCTCAGGACGGCCGGCTGAAAAGATGGCTTCGACGCACCCACTGGAGTGCATCGCCGAGGAGGATCGACAGTCCGTTGAAACGACTATTCGTAAGGTCTTCACCGAAGGAAACGCAGCCGTCGAAGCCGGCTTCCTCTCTAATGATGGGACCGTAACTCCTTTTTTCTTTACCGGCAAGCGAATCAAAATCAATGAAACCCAGTGTCTCATTGGGACTGGAATCGACATCACCGAACGCAAGCAGGCTGAAGAGCAACTGAAGTCCAGCATGAGCGAACTGGAACGCCATAACAAGGCTATGATGGGGCGTGAGACGAGGATCATGACGCTCAAGAGCCAGGTCAATGAGCTGCTCAAAGAATTGGGGCGGAAAAATGCCTTTCAAAACACTAATGAAAGGGCGGAGCAAGGCAATGAAGTGTTTGGGGCACTCCGCTCTGAGCCAGATTCTGAGCCGGTCATTATGTCAGACCTTCTCAAAGACATGAAATCCCTCCAGCCGCTGCTAGACAGCTACTGTGAATCAGCTCAAATCGCCGCCGCCATAATCGACCTGGAAGGAGAAGTTCTTGTCGGTTCTCATTGGCAGCGGATTTGTACTCAGTTTCACCGTAAACATCCAATTACTTGTCAGAAATGTATCGAGAGCGACACGATCATTGCGAGCCACATGCGCAGGGGAGAAAACTTCTCCATCTACCAGTGCAAGAACGGGCTGACCGATGCGGCTTCTCCGATCATCGTTGAAGGCGTTCATGTCGCGAATCTGTTTGTCGGGCAGTTCCTCCTGGACACGCCGGATCAGAACTTCTTCAGAAACCAAGCTGCTCATTTTGGCTTCCCAGAAGAAGACTACTTGAAGGCACTCGCGGAAGTGCCCGTTCTCGACAAGCCCACATTGAGACACCTCCTGACATTCCTTACCGAACTCGCCAAACTGGTCGGCACTGTGGGCTTCAATAAATTCGAGTTGGGAATGGTAAACAGAAACCTAAAGGGCAACTCAGAAGCACTGCTCAGTATGATGGAGGATGCCTCCCAAGCTCGCGACGATGCCGAACGAAACGCGAGACAAGCCGACGCGGCCACCCGGGCCAAAAGCGAGTTCCTGGCAAACATGAGCCATGAGATTCGCACCCCGATGAACGGCATCATCGGAATGACCGAACTCGTCCTGGATACCGACCTCGGCGAGGAACAACGAGAATACTTGAACACCGTCCAAGTCTGCTCCAATGCCTTGCTCACCCTGCTCAATGACATCCTGGATTTCTCAAAAATAGAAGCTGGCAAAATGGAGTTGGAATCGATCGAGTTCGATCTTGTCAAAATGGTGGAAGAGGTCATCGACCTCCTCAGACACCGCGCCGCCCAAAAAGAACTCGAGCTCATCTGCCACATCGCGCCGAACACGCCAAAACGGATATCTGGAGATCCAGGTCGTTTGCGCCAGGTCTTGGTAAACCTTGCAGGGAACGCCGTCAAATTCACCGAACATGGAGAAATCGTCGTCGATGTCTCCGCGGAACAACAAGATGACAATCATGTCAGCCTGCTCTTCTCGATTCGCGACACCGGGATCGGCATCCCGCCCGAAAGGCAAAGCTCTATCTTTGAAAGCTTCACACAAGCAGATGGGGCGACCACGCGCAAGTACGGCGGCACCGGGCTCGGACTCGCCATTTCCACCCAAATCGTCGAACTCATGGGCGGAAAACTCTGGATGGAAAGCACGCTCGCCGTGGGAAGCACCTTCAACTTCCGGATCAATTGCCAGACCGTTGATATGAACGAAACCGCCGGCAGCGTTCCCGGAACGGCTTTCCCCGACCTCCACTCCCTTCTCAGCGATAAACGAATTTTGATCGTTGACGACAACGCGACAAACCGCCTGATCCTGGACGAAATGCTCGCAACGTGGGATTGCCACAGCCTCTCAGTCCCCGATGGACCCACGGCCATCAAAATGCTTCAAACCGAAACCGCCGAGAGCAATCCATTCGACCTCGTCATCCTCGATGTGCAAATGCCCGAAATGGATGGATTCGAAGTGGAACGAATCATCCGCTCGGATCCTGCTTGCGGCGAACCGATCGTATTGTTCCTCAGCTCAATCGGCGCCCAATCCGGATTAATCCACTATGACGCCATAGCGCGAAGCCACTATCTGGATAAACCCATTAAACAATCGATACTCTTGGACACACTCGTCTGCATCTTCGGCGGAGATTCCCTGATCGGTGCCACCCAACCCGCGATAACTGAAGCCCCTAAAAATTGCCTTGACCCTGATCGACCACAAGTCCTGCTCGTGGAAGACAACCCCATCAACCAAGAGGTGGCTACCCGAATCCTCCAAAAAGCGAATTGCCTCGTCACGACCGCCGGAGACGGCCTAGAGGCGTTGAACACACTTGAACAGAATACCTTTGATATCGTCTTCATGGACATCCAAATGCCGAACCTGGATAGTCTTGAAGCCACAAAACGCATTCGGCTCAACACGAATTGGACGGAATTGCCGATCGTCGCCATGACGGCACATGCTCTACCAGAAGACCGACAACGATGCGAACAGGCCGGCATGAACGACTACCTCACAAAACCCATTCGGGCAAAGGAGCTAATACAAATGGTCGAGAAATGGAAAGACCCCAAAGCCTCCAACCAAAATGAAATAACAAGCCGGAACTTACTACCATCCGCCACGGAAAACGAGCCGGACAATGCCATGCCGGTGGACATTGCCGAGGCGCTGGCCCACTTGAATAATGACCGCGAATTGTTTGACGAAGCGATGGAAACTTTTTTTGACCATATCCCAAAGACACTGGAAGAACTCCAATCAGCAATCACCGAAGCCAATGCAGCATCTCTCCAATTGGTCGCCCACGGTTTGAAAGGTGCCGCCGCCAGCCTTTGCGCGGAACCCACGCGATCTCTTGCACACCAACTCGAAACAATGGGAGAAAAAGGGATATTCGACGGCGCCGAGTCAATGTTGAAAGAACTCAAAGACCACCTGGACTCCCTGCGGGAATTTATGGACTGCTCAACCACGGATAAAGCCTGATCATGGACAATCCTGCCAAAATCCTAGTGGTGGATGACAACCCGACCAACGTGCTGGTTTTACGCAAATCGTTGGAAAAGGCCGGACACGACGTGCTGACTGCTCTTGATGGGTACAAAGCGGTTGATCTTGCAACACAGCACTGTCCCGAATTGATTCTCCTCGACGTCATGATGCCCGGCCGAGACGGTCTGGAAGTCTGCAAACTTCTCAAAGCGCAGGAAGTGACCGCGGCAATCCCCGTTGTCTTCGTAACGGGAGTCTCTGAAACCAATCAAATCCTCAAGGCCTTCTCCGCCGGAGGATGTGACTACATCACGAAACCATTCAAAACGGCGGAAGTCCTGGCTCGCATTTCCGTCCATGTTCGTTTACGCCGCGCCGAAGAGGAACTCCGAAACAAAAACGTGCAAATGGAGGAACTGACCGGCAAACTGGCAAACTCGAACAATAAACTTGCAACGTTAAGCCGTATCGATCCTTTGACCCAACTCTCCAACAGGAGAACTTGGGAAGAGGCAGTAACGAAAGAGCACGAAAGGTTTGAACGCAACGACAGCCATTATAGCATCATTATGATTGATGTGGATAACTTCAAGGCCTTCAATGATTCACAAGGGCATCAAGCCGGTGATCAATGCCTGAAGAGTATCGCCGGCGCAATCGAATCGGCCTGTAGAAAAGTGGATGTCGCCGGCCGATACGGAGGAGAAGAATTTGTCGTCCTGGCGCCGGACACGGATAACGCGGCCGCCGTCAAACTCGCCGAACGAATCCGAAAATCAATGTGGGCGCTCGGCATCCCACACACAAAGAACAATGTCACTGGACGCGTCACCGTCAGCCTGGGAATCGCAACGATTGAAAATGGCCCCTGGGAAGAGGTACTCAAAAAAGCCGACGACGCCCTCTATGTCGCGAAAAGGGCCGGACGAAACATAGTCTACTCAGGGCATGGAATGCTCTCAAACAGCGATTCCCAACGCCCTTCGCCTGACGAAAACAACGAAACCGGCCTTTCACACCAATCCGTCAAACTCCAGACAAGCGTTCTAATCGTCGACGATGAACCCACAAATCGAACTGTCTGCAAAGGTGCCTTGAAACGATCGGGATATCAGGTTCGCGAAGCAACCGATGGACTCGTCGCCTTGGAAAGTATCCAGAATGACCCGCCCAGTGTCATCATTATGGATGTAATGATGCCCAATATGGATGGACTGGAATGCACCCGGCAGCTGAAAGCCAACCCCGACACACGAGACATCCCAATTATCATTGTCAGCGCCCTCGCGAAAGGAGACAACATCCTGGCCGGCCTAGAGGCGGGAGCCGATGAATACCTGACAAAACCAATCAGAACAAATGAATTGATCCTCCGCGTCAGATCAATGGCCAGACAGTATCGCGACCGCGAAGACCTGCTGCGAAGTTACACGGATCGCTGCGAACACGTTCGAGCGCTGACCTGCCTTGTAAAATTCTGCCGCGAAACCGGAGCAAGTCGCACGATCGATGAAATCCTCGAACACACAATCTCCACGGTCGCCCAGCTCGCCCAAAGCCGGCGAGTCTCCATCATGATGCCGGATGAGGATCAACAAAGACTCTCAATCCGAAAATCAACCGGTCTCGATGAGGAATTGGCCAACGCGATCCAAGTGCCGATCGGGAAACCTATCGCGGGGCATGTCTTTGCCTCAGGCGAACCGACCGTTGTCAACACAAAGAATGAAGCCTCCTCCGGTTCGAAAGTATACGATTCCCACTTCTTCTCCAGCGTGCCTCTCATCTCGACGCCCCTTGGCGGAGCTGGCAGTGTCCTCGGCGTACTCAACGTCACCGAGAGAATCGATGGACAACCGTATGGACAAAATGAATTGGAGTACATCGAACTCATTGGAAAAGTCGCCGCCGTCACGATTCAAGATTTGTCCGCAAGACATGCGAGAGACCAAGCCAGTGATTCGATTATGCTGGCACTGGCAAAATTAGCCGAACATCGGGACAATGATACAGGCCTGCATCTTGACCGGGTGACAAAGTATTGTTGTATGCTCGCGGAATACCTTTCCACAGTCGATCAGTTCCGCGATCAAATCGATGATACTTTTATGTATAATCTCATCCGTGCCGTGCCGCTGCATGACATCGGCAAGGTCGCCATTCCAGACCATATCCTGCTCTATCCCGGAAAACTGACCAATGACCAAATGACCATTATGCGCGGCCACGCCGAGATCGGGGCTGGTACAATCGAATCGCTCATTGAACGATCTCCCGGCGTCGGTTTCCTCAGGATGGCCGCCGACATCGCACGCTACCATCACGAATGGTGGGATGGTTCGGGATACCCCATCGGCCTGAAAGGGAACACCATTCCACTCCCCGCCAGAATTTGCGCGCTTGCGGATGTCTATGACGCCTTGGCCACCAAACGGGTATACAAAGAAGCCATCCCCCACGATAAAGCAGTCACGATCATCCTGGAAGGTTCGGGCACGCAATTCGACCCGCTCGTAATCGAAGCCTTCACGCAACGAGAACAGGAAATCCGCGAGTTGGCTGCAACAATGGTGGACAATACGCGGAACAAGCACAACAACGCAGCTGAGCCTACAAACCTACTCCAAGTATGAGCCTCAAGCGCTTCGAGTCAGGGAATATTCGCACCTCTTGAGTTACCAACGCATCGTCCACACCCCCCCAGGCGAAAGCGGATTCACTTTCTCCGTAGCGGTTGACGCCCCTGTCGGCCGTAGCAAAAAGTTTGTATTCCACGTCCGACACGGACGCCGATCACCAAGGGTCTGTCTCCGCCGAGGGCACATCGGCCGCTACGAATCCAGTGAAACCGCGATCACTTCTTCATCCAGTCCGCAAGGTCTTGAATCACCTGCTTCTCCACATGACCGGCCTGGTTGTATTCGGCAGGCGTTGCCTTGCCTTTTCCTTGAATGAACAGGTGGTTCACGTCCGGGTACCACTTCAGCTCCGCGTCCTTGTGCCCCTTCAGAGCCTCCCCATACAGGTCGAAATCTACCCGAGTCGCTTGGTAATCACGACCGCCTCCAAGTACCAACACGCGGCAATACAATTCTGGCAGTTGCTTCAGCGACTTTCGGCCAAAATCGGTCACCTCGTTCCAATAGCTCGCCCGGACACCGAGCATTTTCACGACCGAGGGAGAAGCGCCTGACTTGACCATGGCAATTGCATCGCGCAGTCTCGCAAGTTCTTTTGCATTGCCTTCTTGACCGGGACCCGGCAACTCCGAGAGGTACGTCAGTTGCTCAACGATCACATCCATCAGGTCCCGTGGCGTGGCCGCCATGATCACAATACCGGCAAGTTCCTTGTCTTCCCCCGCGATCTGTGTCGCAAGCGTGCCGCCAAGGCTGTGTCCCAACAGGTAAACGCGAGACGAATCGATCTCGGGCCGTGCGCGCAAACACTTCACCGCCTCCAACGCATCCTCAATCACCTCATCACGCAGGGTGATTTTCTCCGGTTGAATGAATTGCTGGGCGCGCGCATGCGTCCGCTTCGAATAACGCAACACCGCAATCCCGCGCGATGACAAGCCGCCCGCAAGATCTTTGAACGGTTTGCACTGTCCGATGGTCTCGTCCTCATCGTTCGGTCCGGAACCATGAACCAGAACAATACCAGGCACGGGACCGTCCTGGTTAGGCAAAGTCAGCGTCCCCGGAAGCTCCCAGTTCTTGATCCCGAACGTGACGGACTCTTCCCGAAACCGCGAAGTCTTGACGTACTCCGGCGCGTCGTACGAAACCACAACCTCCTGTGGCTTGAAGTAGAATCCCGCAATCATCCCCGATTCATCCACCACAACGGAAAAATCGAACACGGTCTTCTCGTACCGCCCCGGAATCACCACGACTTTCAGCGAACCGGCGGACTGAACCTTCGGCTCCCCGTAAGAAAGAAACTTCCCACTCGGCTTCACAGCCGAACGCCAAACCTGACTAAAATTCTCCTCCGGCAACGCACTCTTCATCTTCGAGTTGTGCAGCTTGACTGCTTCCGTGAATTCCTCGGCAACCACAAGCTTCAGATATCGCTGTGCCAATTCAACCGGATCAACTTTGCTCTTCGATTCCTGCGCCAGTCCGCGCTGTGCTGTCAGGCCAACCACACAACACATCAGACTCAACATACTTTTCCCGACACAGCCATTCATCTTCATCTTCGCGTCTCCTCAGACAAATCAATGCAATTCAGAACCGAACTTGACGGAGGCCGATTCCGACTTTCGCGACCCACTCGAACCACTGGCGCCGCAGCCGCCGCCTATAGAATATCACGACCGCCGCGATAAGAAAACCGACCCGCCAAGCCTCAACCCTATAATGTCGAGTCCACGGGCCGCTTGTGCAACCGTGCCGCTTCCAGAGGTCAAACCGCCACGGCCCCGCCCCAAAGGGTGGCGATCTGATGTGGCTGTCTCTTGATGTACAGGCGGATTCCGGTTAGATTGAGTTCAGTCGTTTGGTCGCCGGGCGCCGGCGGAACATGTTGCCGAAGCCCTTTCTTTTAGTCTGCAACTGGGAAACGCCATCATGAAGGTGGTTCTTGTAACCTTCAGCAAAAGCGGCGTCCGCAAAGACTTTCCGCTTGAGGGAAACGCAATGGTTATCGGTCGGAAGACCGATGCCGACTTGCGGATCCCGGTCGGCGAGGTCTCCCGTGCGCACTGCCAGGTTTCCGTCAAAGACGGCAAGCTGATCCTCCAGGACTTGGACAGCAGCAACGGCACCATCGTCAACAATCAAAAGGTGCTCCAGGCAACCTTGAATGCTGGCGACCTTGTCAAGGTCGGCCCGGTCATTTTCATCATCCAGATCAACGGGCAACCTTCGGATGTCTCACCCCCTTCCTCGAGGAAACAGGGCGCCGGCGCTATGCCGGCGGAGAGTCCCACGAAAGTCAGTCGTCATGCGACTTTCTCCGACGACGATGAAGATGACATCGACATCGACGATTTCGAGGAACTCGACATCGATGACGTCAGCGACCTTGACATCGACGGCCTCGACCTTGACGACGATGGCGAAGATGATGAAGAGGTCGAGGAGGTCGATGAGGCTGATTTGATCGTGGACGACAGCTCGGATATCGAAGTCACGACCTAGCCTCAATTCGACATGTTCCGCAACTTTGTCGATGTCATTGCGGCTCAGCGGCTAAGGTTGGCGAGAGTCTGGCACCCCATCCTGTGTTCGCCAGCCTGGCGGTGCTATCATGGGCCTAGGGTCGTCAGTTGATTAACCCGCCTCTTCAAGAGGATTTCGTTCAATCAATCACTAAGGAACTCAAGTAATGCCAAGCAATCCCAATCGTTCTCAACACCTCTGGCTCAAGCCATTTGGACGGTCTGGTGTCGTCTTCGCGGCACTCGTCTGCATGCTCGTCATCACGGGCTGCGGGGCTCCCTCTTCACCACAGGTCGAAGAGAAGTCAGCCGCCGCGGACTCGAAGGCGGATCAATTTACCCTTCAAAAGAACGCCGGTGTTCTCAAGACGCCTGCCGCGAAAGAGAGTGCTGCCGTTGATCCGGAGGCTCAGGCCCTCTCCTCAACGAAGAACGACAAGACGACCTCGGGGCCGGTGTTTCGCTGTGCTTCGCCCACGAGCATTGCGAAGCCTTCGTGGCCTGGGAAGCAAGTTCGGTTCGCATTCGATTTTCAGAATGCCGGCGATGAGGTTCTGACCCTCAAAGCGAAGGCTGGCTGAGGTGTCAAAATCATCGGTCGGTCCGACCGAAAAATCGCTCCGGGTCAATCTGATAAAGTCGAAATCGAAGTGCGGACAGGCATGCGGCCTGGCAAGTTCCTCAAGAAAATCAAAATCTACACGAACGATCCCGCTCACCAGACTGTGGACGTACAGTGCCAAGGCCACGCGCTCGTGGCCGCGAAGCTGTCCCCGGCCGTGGCGAGCTTTGGGCGCATCGAACGAAGCTCCGGGCCGCAAACCAGGAAGATCACGATCACGCAAGGAGATGGCGGGCTTATCACGCCGAAAGTCCTCCCCCTCCAGATTCCGGGCGTCGAGGCTTCTCTCAAGGAGATCGCGGCAGGGACACACTATGAACTTGACGTGACGATCAGCCCGCCTTGGCCGAATGGTCGGATTCGTTCCTCGATTCTGCTCGCGACCGGTGTGAAGGAGAGTCCTCGTCATCCGGTCCAGGTCGTCGCTGAGATACCGGCCCGAGTTCGCGTTGTGCCGAGTGAGTTTCGAATTGGAATTGGTCAGCCGAAGACCGAATTGGTTGTCGATCTGACCTGGATCAAACCATCGGAACACAAGATTCTTGAGGTGACCGCCGAGGATCCGGAGTTGTCGCTTAGTTTCGAAAACACACCGGGAGGGGCGAAGGTTGTTCTGCAGGTTCCGGCTAACTACAAGCCCAAGTCGACTCAACGGACCGTGACGGTCCGCACGGACGATGAGGACATCCCGAGCTTTG
>CAZTAR010000130.1:0-11001 GCA_964611695.1 uncultured Planctomycetaceae bacterium
GGGGAGGCATGCCGAAAGGTCGGTTTGCCACTGCACCCACAACTTGACCGCCTCTGCCGCACTCAGGCCTCCACATCCGACATATTGGTGGAGGGCTCGACGACCGACGCAGAATTCGAAAAGGCACATCCCCAACGAGTAGATGTCGACGCGATCGTCGTAATCCTCCTCTTCGAGCAATTCAGGGGCGGAATACTTCGGCACAATGACCGGTGGAGGGGTCATGTCGCCTTCGTGCGCCGCGGCCGAGAGATTGCCGATCTTCGCAGTGTTGTCCGGGGTGAGGATGATGGTGTTCGGAACGATCGCCCGGTGGACAAGCCCGAGGCAATGCAGCGTTCGAAGCCCTTGGACGGCTGTCTTCAGGAGTTGCACCGCGGTCGGAAAATCGGTCTGGCGTTTCGCAATGAGAGACTCCACCCATCGGCCTTCCACGAACTCCTCCACGATGAACAGACCCTGTTCTTCTTCGATGAGCTCGTGGATGTTGATGACGTTTTGAGCGTCTCGTGGAATTCGAGCAAGGAATTGTGCCTCGCGCTTAAAATGGCCGCACGCGATCGGGTTGTCGATCAGGGCCGGCGTCATTTGCTTGATCGTGACCAGTCGGTCCAGCATCGTGTCACGAGCGCGATAAACGATCGCATTGTGAGAGGTTCGCAATCTTTCCAGGATGCGATACTTACCCAGACCCGTACCCGTCGGCAGCCCGTCGTACAACGGCGCGGATCCCGCTTCGCCAGCGCCATTGGGCAAGGCATTGGGCTCTGCCGAGGGGTCCCCGGCGTTCGGCTGTTTCGGCGTTTCTTCCATGGGCTCTGGTGTTTCGCAATGGTCGCCGTCTGGCGCCCACCGCATTTCCCCCCTAATGGTTGATCCCGGCTGGCAGGCCACCCTCGCCTTGCGTCCGAGAACGATGCATCAATAATGCGTTGGTGTAGCCTGCCTCCCACAGGTTCAGGCCACGCAGGTTTTTCGCCGCATGAAACCTCAATACCCACACCAAAGCATACAACCATAATAGCGCTTTTAGTGCCTACGAGTCCACCCTGTCGCGGGCGGGGTGGAGATAACTTTCTCGGTCGTCTCGCCGAAGTTGAGCATCGCTGGCGATGTTTCATCTCGGACCCTGAACCGAAGTAATATTCCCTTGGAGCCAGTGATGTGGATATTCCATCCAAGCGATGTCCAACCTGGCGACTTCGAGCCGCACAACTTCGAGCCAAGCTTCGAACGGCGGGACAACTTCGTGCCGGGCGAGTTCGTGTCTTAAGGAGGGGAGCCCAGAGTGTGAGATTTCCGCGAAGCAATCGGTTGTGTGGGTAGGTCGTTAGGACTAAGATTCTCGGATGTTCACCGCCAAGCTGAGAATTGGGATGCACCGTATGAAATTCGGCTTTGCCCGAGCGTCCGCATTGGTCCTTCTCCTTTCTGGGTTTGCACCGAGCCTGTGCAGCGCTCAAGGGTTCGGCCCGACGAGCGTCCTGGCCGCGACAGTCGAACAACAACCCGTTGCGCGGACCATCGATTTGGTCGGCACGATTCACCCACGTCTCAGGACGGTCGTTGCCTCTGAGGTCGAGGGGCTTGTTGCCGCGCTTGCCGTTGATCGCGGCGACCGTGTCGAGAAGGGAATGCTCTTGTGTCGGCTACGCGCCACCAGGATTCGATGCTCATTCGCTGAGTCCCAAGCTCGGCTTGCCGAGTTGAAAGCCCTCGAAGCAGTGGGAGCCGCGGAGCTGCGCAAGGCGGAATACGAATGCGAACGCACATCTCGGCTCTACAAGAATGAGCAGTGCGCCGAGAAGGAGTACATCGACGCTCAGGCCGATCGTGATGCCGCGAGAGCGCGGCTTGAGCAAGCCGAACACGCGGCCGCGGCACAAGAGGCAGTTGTCTCCAGGTTTGCCGATGATCTGGACCGAGCGGAAATCAAGGCCCCGTGCGATGGTTACATCGTAGACAAGCGGACTGAGCTCGGCTCCTGGGTCAATCGAGGTGGAGACGTGGTCGAACTCGTTGACCTGTCAACCGTTCGCGTGTGGGTGGATGTCCCCGAAGAGGTCATCGCCTATTGTGGAAAAGAGGAGCCGGTTCAGGTGACCGTGGACGCGCTTGGCGGCCGAGCATTCGCCGGCAAGATTTCGCGCGTCGTGCCGGATGCCGACGAACGGGCCAGGACCTTCCCGATCGAGATCGACGTTCCCAATCCAAAAGGCGAATTGAAAGCTGGCATGTTCGTTCGCGCATCCGTGCCGGCGGGTCCGAGGCAGGATCGGCTGGTCGTGCCGAAAGATGCCGTCGTCGTGCTCGGACCTGCCTCGATAGTCTATGTGGTCCGTCCCGGCGAGAGCGGCTCGATGGCGATGCCGCTCCCCGTGGAAATCGTCTCGGAGATCGTCGATCGTGTAGCCGTTGCCTCAGCCGGTTTGGCCCCCGGCGACCAAGTGGTCATTCGCGGAAACGAGAACATGCTCGGCCGTCCAACGCCCGTCATTGTTTCGGCCCCACCCGGTGAGAGGAAGTCGCAACCTCCGAACGAGGCAGCGCCGGCGGCCTCCAGTCAACCCTCTCAAGGCGGATAGAACACGCCCATGCATTTAGTCGACATATTCATCAAAAACCCGGTCAAAGTCGCGGTCGGTGTCATTCTGCTCGTCCTCTTCGGCCTGCTCACGATCGTGCCTCCTTCGATTGTCCCTTCGCCCGTGCGCGTTCCCGTGCAGCTCACGCCTGATCTTGACCAGCCCATTGTCTCCGTCAGCACGTCATGGGAAGGCGCGAGCCCTGAGGAAGTCGAACGCGAGATCATCGACCCACAGGAGGAGATGCTCAAGAGCGTCACGAACCTCCGAAAACTCACGAGCAGTTCCAGCCAGAGCGGTGGCACGGTGCAGCTCGAATTCCAAGTCGGCACAGACATCGACATTGCGAAGCAGGACGTGTCCGACGCGTTGCGACGGGTTGTCTATCAGATACCCATCAACGAGTTCGACAACCCGATCGTCCAGAGTGGCAGGCCATTTGGCGAGGAAGCCATCGCCTGGATCATCCTCTCGAGCGACGATCCGAACATCAACGTTCCCAAGCTGTACAAGTTTATCGACGAGGACGTCAAACCCATCCTCGAACGCGTCGAAGGCGTCTCCTCGGTCAGCCTCTTCGGGGGGCGCGAGCGGGAAATCCAGATTGTCGCCGACGCGCTCAAGCTCGCCCGGGCCGGAATCACGTTCCGCGAGCTGCAAACTGCCCTTCAATTGCAGAACACGAATGTCTCCGCAGGCAACAGCGCCCAGGGAAAACGAGACATTGTCATCCGGACAATGGGCCAGTTCGGCTCGCTGGAGGATATCCGCCGCACGGTGATCAGGACCGGCGCCGGAGGACCTGTTCGTGTCGGCGATGTCGCGGAAGTCCGGGACGCTTTCAAGAAGCAATACGGTTTCGTTCGTGCCGAGGGCAAAGAGGTCATCGCCATTCCGGCCTATCGCGAAACCGGCTCCAACGTCATCCAGGTCATGGAGGGTCTGCGGGCTGCGATCGACCACGTGAACAAGGAAATCCTCGCCTCTCGCCATTTGAAGTTGGAACTGACGCAGGTCTACGACGAGACCGTGTACATCCTATCCGCGATTGGCCTCGTTCGGAGCAACATCTTCTTTGGCGGCTTTCTCGCTCTGGCCGTGCTGCTCATCTTCCTTCGCAGCTTTACCGGGACCGTCGTCGTCGGCCTCGCGATTCCAATCTCGGTGATTGGCACGTTCATCGTCATCCCACTGGCCGGCCGGAATATCAACGTCGTCATGCTGGCGGGTCTGGCGTTCGCCGTCGGAATGGTTTTGGACAACGCGATCGTCGTCCTCGAAAACATCTTCCGGCATCGCGAGATGGGCAAAACTCGCGAACAGGCTGCCTCCGATGGTGCCTCCGAGGTTTGGGGAGCCGTGCTGGCAAACTCCCTGACCACGATGATCGTCTTCCTTCCCATCGTGTTTCTGCAAGAAGAGGCAGGCCAACTTTTCCGCGACATCGCCATTGCCATCAGTGGTGCCGTCGCGTTGTCACTCGTGGTTTCCGTGACCGTGGTCCCCACGGTCGCCGCGCGCATCCTCGCCGGCACGAAGAAGACCACCGAGGAAGGTGGTGGCCGATTTGCCCATGCGGTGGCCCGCCTGGTTGGGTGGATTAACGGACGCGTCCTGACACGGCTCGCCGTCGTTGTCGTCCTGACCGTCGCCTCCGTGTTCTTCAGTAAGGTGTTAGCGCCGGAGCCGAGCTATCTTCCAGGCGGTAACCAGAATCTCATCTTCGGCTTCCTCAATACGCCGCCTGGCTACAACACGATCGAGTTCAACAGAATTGCCAAAATTCTCGAAGAGGGAGACCCCGCGAAAGGGATTGTCGGAATCCGTTCATTCTGGGAGGTAGACGCGGGTACGCCCGAATACGAGCAATTGCTTGCCCGGTGGGAGCAGACGGTCGAGGGCTTCGTCATTCCCGGCAAGATGGCACAGATGGAAGCGGCCGCCGCGGTGCAGAACGATCCAAAGGCCCCGCGCGAGGAACGAAAAAAAGCCAAACTTCACAAACGCGAGATCGAACGAGAAATCGCGGAATGGCGCGTCCCGCCGCCTCCCATCGAAAACTTCTTCTTCGGCGTCTGGACCGGCGGCTGCTTCATGGGCTGTTCGAGTGAGAATCCCGAAGTTGTCAAACCCCTCACAAACGTTTTGAATTCCAGCGGTTTCAGTATTCCCGACTCATTCGCAATCTTCTTTCAAGCACCGATCTTCTCCGTCGGCTCTGGCAATGATGTCGAGATCGAGATTCGCGGTAAGAATATGGATGAGGTCGTCGCCGCCGGTCAACAGACGATGCTTGCGTGCATGGAGAAGTTCGGCGGCCGCCCGCCGGAGCCTAGCCCGCGGAACTTCTATCTTCCCAGAAGAGAAGATCGCCTCTTTCCAGATCGTGTCAAAGCGGGGGATCTTGGGCTCACCGTTTCTGATATCGGCTCCATCATCCGGGCTTGCGGCGACGGTCGCATCGTCGGGCAGTATCGCGAGGGCGGCAAGAGCATCGACCTGACTGTCAAAGTGGCCGGCACAGAGGACGCCACCACCGGTCGCAGCTCGACCGACATGATCTCCAACGTTCCCATCTACACGCCGACGGGCCAGGTAGTTCCCCTCAGTTCAATCTGCGAAACCGTGAGGGCCACCGCGCCGCAAGAGATCTCGCACATTGAAACCCAACGGGCCGTCAAGCTGACCGTGCGACCCCCGGAAGGTTTCTCGCTCGGTCAGGTCATCGCGACGATCCAGGACGAGATCATCGCTCCGATGCGCGGCGAGGGATACGGCGAGCACAAACTCAAGATTTCGCCGGACGTCATCGTGGGACTCGCCGGCAACGCGGACAAACTCAAGAGCACATGGGATTCCCTCAAGTGGCTCCTCGCCCTCTCGGTATTGGTCGTGTATCTCTTAATGGCGGGGCTCTTCGAATCGTTCGCCTATCCGTTCGTGATCATCTTCACGGTGCCCTTCGCGGTTGTCGGGGGATTCGTCGGCCTCTACTGCGTCAACGTCTGGTCCTGGAGTGATCCGACCATGACCGTTCAGCAGCTTGACATGCTAACGATCTTGGGGTTTGTCATCCTGCTCGGCATCGTCGTGAATAACGGAATCCTGATCGTGCACCAATCGCTCAATTTTATCCGCTACGGCGTCGAACCGAGTAAGGCGATTCCGGACGCCGTCCGCACGAGGATTCGCCCCATCTTCATGACCGTGCTGACGACCTTCTTCGGGCAGCTACTGTTGGTGATTCGGCCCGGCGCCGGCGCCGAACTCTACCGAGGCGTCGGGGCGGTCGTTCTTGGTGGACTACTCTGTTCCACGATCTTCACGCTGATCGTCGTCCCCGCAATGCTGTCGCTCTTTATCAGCGCAATGGCACGCATGGGAACGTTGCTCTTCGGGCGACAACCGAAATCGACTGCCTCAAATGAATAGCCCGACCCCGGTGTCGGCTGCGCATTGTAGCGTCGCCCCCCCGTGGCCGACGTGAAAAACTGAAAAGCTACCACGTGCGTATTAGAGCCTTTTAGGTATGAGATGGCATCCTCTGCGGCGGAGATCAGAGCCGCACGCGTCAGCAAGCGGTCAGCGTTCGACCTTGTGGGGGGGGCGAACAAACGGGTGATCTCCGTCGACCACCGGGGGCCGACACTACAGCGGAGAATGCAATCTCAACACTAAAATCTCTAGTGCTCCGTCAAGCGTCAATGAGGGATAAGCGGGAAACGTGTGTGCCACTGGCGGCTTGTCCGCCAGTGCGAAATTACCAACAACCGCTCACAGGACACTGGCGGGCCAGCCGCCAGTGGCACCCATCATTCGACCGGTGACAGAGCACTAGTCGTCCACTGGGGGAGACGAACGACATCGCACGGCACTGAATCGCCACCCCGAACAGGTGATGCACTGGGAAGGATCGCCGATGAAGATCGTTAGATTCGAGGATTCACAGGGGCTCGTCCAATGGGGCAAGTGTCTCGATGCGAAGAAGGCGGTTCCCCTGGTCGGCGAACTTTTCGCCAAGCACACCTTTGCAGGCGAACCGGTGGATGTCGTTCGGCTGCTGCCGCCGCTTGATCCGCCGAACATCTTCGCCGTGGGGAAAAATTATCGAAAACACGCCGCCGAAATGAGCGGTGTCAAGACAGACGCGCCCGATCTCCCCGCGGAGCCTTTGATCTTCATGAAAGCGACGACAGCCGTGATAGGACCCGATCAGCCGATCGTGTTGCCGCGGTCCGCGCCGGATGAAGTTGACTTCGAGGCGGAATTGGCGGTCGTCATCCGCACAACGGCGAGGAATGTCCCGGAGCCCCGCGCGCTCGATCACGTTTTCGGCTACACCTGCGCAAACGATGTGACGGCCAGAGACTGCCAAAAACGCCGCGACAAACAGTGGGCCAGAGCGAAGAGCTTCGACACGTTCTGCCCTCTCGGGCCGATGATCGTAACGCGCGACGAGGTAGACCCTGCCGCGCTCTCGGTCCGCTCCATCCTGAATGGGGAAACAATGCAGGATGGCAACACAGCCGACATGTTATTTTCGGTCCCGAAACTCGTAAGCTACTTCTCCCACCAGTTCACCCTGATGCCTGGCACCTTAATTCTTACCGGAACACCGGCCGGTGTCGGTTTCGCAAGGGATCCGCAGGTCTTTCTCAAACCCGGTGACCAAATCAGCGTCGAAGTCGAAGGCATCGGACGCCTGACCAATGATGTCATCGCGTGAGTTGAAGCAGATAGGGGCAATCCGCCTTAGGCGGTTACGTTTCCCATCGATGTCCGAAAAAAGCCCCTTTCCGAGTCGATCTTCCTGATTAGTGTTTGCACGCCGGTTGCGAGCCTTCGCATGACTCTGTGCTCCTTATATGGAGCGCCGCTATGATCTTACCGATACTTCCACATCATGGATTCAGAGTCAATCAGCGCGCAAGCGAGACAGTTTCAGCGTCACGAGACGAAGTACGAGGTTCGTATCGAGCCGCATTCGGCCCACGCCGACCAGTTTCGTGTCAGTTATCCAGGTGTGCTCAGCGGTCTGGCCGTCATCGACGTGAGCAAGGGGGGGCTCGGGTTCATCTCGGGAATCTTCATTCCGAAAAACCTGCGCCTGCAGCTGCACGTTTCAGGCATTGGAGACGGTCCCGATTGTCATGCGCGTGATCTGGTCGTGCAAGGCATCGTTCGACGTTGCGTGATGTCGGATCACAAGCCCACCTACAAGATCGGCATCCAGTTTTCAAACCCTGGCGGCCACGATGAAAAGCAACTCATTCACTCCATCGCGGAGGAATTCAAAGCCGAGAAGCAACCCGTAGCGATCGGAGGGGCCGATGGCGCTGCGAACATGTGATCAGTTAAGAGACCAACTGCTTTCGTCTGGGATTTTGTCGCCAGTTGAAGTCGAGACGGTCGAGCAACGCGCCCTGAAAGACTCGACTGACTTTGAGAGCGCCTTGCGATCACTGCGCATGCTGAGCTCCACGGAAATCAACACCGTGAAAGCGATGAGCTTCGGATTGCCCTTCTGCGATCTGACCGATTTCCTCCCCCGTTTGCAGAATATGGAGCTCCTGTCCGAGGAACTGGCGCGCCGACATGTCATGTTCCCGCTCTTTTCGCTCGACGGCATCATCACGTTGGTCATGGAAGACCCGAACGATCTCACCGGCATCGATCAAGTGCGGGGCCACACGAAGCAGGAGGTCGATGTCTGCGTGGGCAGACGCAGCGACATCCTCGGGCTGATCGAAAGGGCATACGGCGCCAGCGAATATCTCGAACAGTCTTCCGTCGCGGAGTCACTCCAGACGATTGGAATCTCCGACGGGGAAGACGGCAACGAAAGCCAACCGGTCATCCGCCTGGTGGACGATCTCATCAACTCTGCCGTCCGACAGGGCGCTTCCGACATCCACATAGAACCCGGCGAGCGCGAACTACGCGTTCGGATTCGTGTCGACGGCGTACTTCGTGAGGTCGCGGCGCCACCGCTGGGACTCCATCGCGCGCTCGTCTCTCGTATCAAGGTCGTTTCCCGGCTGGATATTTCACAAACAAGGTCTCCTCAGGACGGCGCGATTCACCATCGCTCCGGAGACACCGAAGTCATCATCCGCGTGTCCATTCTGCCTTCGGTGTTCGGCGAGGCGGTCGTGATGCGGCTCCTGCGAAATGAATCGGAGTCGATCTCATTGCAGGCCCTGGGAATGGGGCCTGAGACGCTCACGCGATTCCACGCAACAGTCTCCAACGCATACGGCATGATTCTCGTCTCAGGACCGACCGGGTCAGGAAAGTCAACCACCCTCTACGCTGCGATGAAAAGTGTCTGCTCGCCGGAGAAGAACATCATCGCCATCGAGGACCCCGTCGAGTATCGAACCAGCCTCATCAGGCAAGTGCAGGTGAATCCCGAAGCGAAGCTGACCTTTGCCAGCGGTTTGCGGTCCGTCCTGCGACAGGACCCGGACGTCATCATGGTCGGTGAGATTCGTGACAACGAAACAGCGCAAATTTCCGTGCAGGCTTCGCTGACAGGACACCTCGTGCTCAGCACAGTGCATACGAACGATTCGATCGGAGCAATCGCGAGGATGCGCGATCTCGGCGTCGCCGAGTACCTGATCTCCTCGTCCTTGCTTGCAGTCTTGGCGCAGCGGCTTTGCCGGAAGGTGTGTGCTGATTGCGCGGAGCCGGATTCACCGCCGCAATTCCTGCTGAATGCCCTCGGCCTCGACCCCGACAAGCTCGATTTTCAGCCGATGCGCGGCAAGGGTTGCTCTCGTTGTGTCGGCACGGGCTATGTCGGACGCGTCGGTCTGTTCGAACTCTTTGAACTGACTGACGAGTATCGAGAAATGGTTGTCAATTGTGAATCGTCCGAAGCCATTCGCTCCAAGGCGAAGGCCAAACGGATGAGATTCCTGGTGGAGGACGGTGTCGAAAAGATACGCCAAGGCATCACCACGGTCGAGGAAGTGACACGCGTGGCCGGCAAGTATTAGGGCCGCTAATGATTGCTTGTGGCACCGGCGTCTCGCCGGTGGATCTATGAAGGCCGATCACGAGTGCCTCACCGGCGGGACGCCGGTGCCACAAGCAAACGTGAAATGCTCTAAGCCAATCGGCCGGCGAGTATTTAACCAATCAGGGGCGATTCTGGGGGAATCGGATGGCGAAGTTCGCCGTACAATTCGCAAACTCGGCGGGTAAGGTTGGCTCAAAAGTAGTTGATGCCTCCTCTGAACGTGCCGCCGTGGCCACAATCGAAGCGAGCGGCAGCCTGCCAATCAGCGTTCGGCCGGCCGGCACTGTCTCCAAGAAGAAGAAACAACAGGCCGGGTCGAAACGCCGTGTTCGCACGAACCGCGGCGGAAAGGCGATGCGTCGCGCACTTCTCGACTTCACGCATCAAATGGCGGCTGTCGCGGAAAGCGGCATCCCAATCATCGCTGGCCTCCAAGCGGTGGGTGAACAAACGAGCAACCCCGGCCTTCGTGCGGCAATCGGTCGGATCACAGGCCGTGTGGAAGGCGGTCGAAGCTTGGCCGACGCCCTGGATGCCGAGAAAGAAATCTTCCCATCCGTCTTTGTCAAAACCTTGGCTGCTGGAGAAACAGCGGGCAAAGTCCCCGAAGTCCTTGCCGCCCTGGCTCGATACCAGGAGCAAGAGAGCGAGACGCGCGGCCAAGTCAAGTCCGCGATGCTTTATCCCGCCCTGGTCGTCGGCGCTTTGGTCATCGCGACGATCTTCATGTTGGTGTTCGTCGTGCCCCAGTTTGCGAAGATGTTCGAGAAGTTCGAAGGCCAACTCCCACTCCCGACGCAAATGCTCCTATTCGCAAGCGGTGCGATCACAAACCACTACGTCTTCTGCATTCTCCTCATTGCGGGCGCGTTCTTCGGGTTGCGGGCGTTGTTTCGGCGTCAGGGGCCCAGAGGCTGGCTGGACACGCGACTGCTGAAGTTGCCTGTTTTCGGGAACCTATTGCTCGGTGTGTACATGGTACGATTCGTCGAGTTGCTTGACCTGCTGATGCAGTCGGCCCTTCCGATAACGCAATCCCTTCGGGTCACCGCGGAAAGCACCACGAACAAGGCCCTGCGAAAAGAGGTCTTTGGCATGCTTCGGTCAGTGGAGGGAGGACGTTCCCTCACCGAAGCTTTTAGCGATTCCAAGTTCATTACGCCGCTCGTCAAACGAATGCTTGCCATCGGAGAGCAGGCTGGTCGAACGGACCAAATTTTTGCATACCTCCGAAAATACTATGCCGTGCAAACAGAACGCGGCGTGAAGCTATTATCGACCCTGATCGAACCGGTGATGGTTTCGTGCCTGGCAGCTGTAGTTCTTTTCTTTGCGCTGGCCATCTTCTTGCCGATGTGGAAGTTGCTCAAGATTGTAGGGACGGCGTGA
>CAZTAR010000131.1:0-10997 GCA_964611695.1 uncultured Planctomycetaceae bacterium
CCTGTGGCACCGCCGTCTCGGCGGTGGATTCACGGGCGAGACGCCCGTGCCACAGTTTCAGGCAAGCATGAACTGCTCAAGAATAGAACGTGTATGCTGCACGGCAGCGTCGGCTCCCCGTGGCCGACGGGGATCGCCGGTGTGCTCGCCCCCCACATATTCGGACGCTGACTGCTTCCCTACCATCGCGGCCCCGCAGGGCAATCGCAAGAACAACGTGCACGGCACCGTTCTTCACATCTTCGCGGTTTGACGCGGGATCGCGAAGATGTGTAAAATCGAATATGTCACTTAGCCGCCGTTCACGGTTAATCCGTGTGGAGCAGATTAGCGCGGCCAAGGTCGACCACGAATCCCGTCCTCGCGTTCGGAACTGGGAATGGCTCCCGCCCCACCCAACAGGAGAATACTGATGTCTAATGATTCGTATCGGCAATGGAACACATCGACGCTGTCTGCCGTGGGCCTCACCGCGGTGGTCTTGGTGATGTTCCTGGCAGTCCAGACGGCTTGGAGTGACGAAGCCGTCTCCGCTCCCCACGACGTTGCTCCGGCAGAACTGAAGTCGGCGGATTCGAAGGAACTGGCCGAACAGGGACTTGACGAGGGCGAGGGAGACTTCGACCCCGTGCTGCTCATCGCCGGCCCGGACGACTTCGGCTACACGTCAATCGACAGCACCGAGCCGCAAGGCCCGGCGTACCACTTCATCGACATCTCGGCGACGGGCACGCTGGTGACGTTCACGCCCAATGACGATGATGGCGGATCGCCCCCGCTGCCGATCGGCTTCGTCTTCAACTTCTACGGCGAGGACAATGTCGAGGTCGCCATGTCCACCAACGGCTATCTGGACTTCAACCTGGCAGGCGACCTCGTTGATATTGGCAACGACTGCCCACTGCCTTCTGTCAACGACCCCGACAATTCGATCTCCGTCCTCTGGGACGATCTGGACCTCGGTGACTTCGCCACGGCGGCGGCGTACTACCAGACGTTCAGCCCGTGCCCTAACAGCGAGGGTGGGGACGGGGACTGCACCATCTTCCAGTGGGACGACGCCCAGCTTTTCCCGGGCAACGTGGACCCCGGCGTCAGGCCCCCGTTTGATTTCCAAGCCATCCTCTACAACAACGGTAACATCCTGATGAACTTTGGCCCCGGCAACCCGGAACAGGGCGAGTTTTCCACGACCGGCATCGAGCGGGCCTTCGCCGCTGAAGCCGTCACGCATGCATGTAACACGGCCGGCTCGATCCCTGATAACTTCTCCGTGCTCTTCAGATACCCTCGTGCTTTCATCGCGCAGGTTGACGAGAGCGAACCCAACGGTTACCCCCTCGCGGCCGATGCGCTCGATGCCGGTGAATGCGCCCTTGGCGCGATCGACCCCGTCGACGATCTAGACTACTGGGTCGAGCCTGGCGCGAATGTCGGCGACCTGATCTTCGCCTATGTTGACACGCAGCGATCATCGTCCAGCGACGACACACTCTTGCGGGTCTTTGAGCCGGACGGCGCCAGTCTGATCGAAGACGACGATTCCAGCGGGCCGGGACTCGGCTCGGTCGTGGCCGGAGCGGTCGCGGGCATCGCCGGCGACACGTACTACCAGATTCACGAGGATGGCGCTGACGACACGGTCACCACTTATGAGCTCTTCCACGCCATTGTTGACCCCGCGAACACAGCCGCGGAGATCGAAGGCAACGATACGCCGGGCACCGCCACACGGATCTCGGCACGCGTGATGACCGGCGAGGTCGCAGCGCCGGATGTGGACTTCTTCTCGTTCATCGCCTACGCCGGTGACAGCATCGTCGTCATCATGGACGACGACCCCGACGATGACTTGGACATGGTCGACACCGCGTTGAGTATCCTGGATGCGGACGGGGCGACGGTCTTGCCGGCCGGGTTGGGCGACGACGGAGACGCCAACGACGGAAATGCCGCCGGCCGGTGCATCGCGCCGACAACCGGCCGGTACTTCGTCCGCGTTGAAGACGGGGGCGGCGGCGTTGGGACGGACACACAATACCGGTTCATCGTCATCGTGAATTGCGACGTCTACTGCTCTGACTTGGACGGTGACGGTGTCTGCGACGGGGTGGACCCGTGTCCTAATGACAATCCGGACGATTCCGACGGTGACGGTGTGTGCGATTCGGTGGACCCGTGCCCCGCTGACAACCCGGACGACTCTGACGGTGACGGCGTCTGCGATTCAATCGACATTTGTCCCGGCTCTGACGATCTCGCTGATGCCGATGGCGATCTCTGGCCTGACGGCTGTGACAACTGCCCCGCCAATCCAAACCCGCTCCAGGAGGATTCGGATGGGAACGGCGTCGGTGACGTGTGCGAGCCAGCTCCGTCTCCCCCCGCGCCGGCGGGATTCTGCGGCATGTGTGGTTCCGTCGGCCTGCCGATGCTGGTGATGTTGGCGTTGGGCCTGGGTTGGATGAAGTTGCGCCGGCGGCGCAGGTAACGTCGGTTCCACGGTGGTCGTGGGAATCTGCCTCACGACGGGTGGTGACAAGAAGCAGCGTGGCGCCCGCCTCTGTGTCGGACGCAGGCTTCCGGGCGTGTCTTCAGCAGCCGACAGGAGTGTCGCCGCGGGTATGGCCGGCGGGCCTCAGCGTTTTTCGCACCTCCAGCGCAATGCGCCTGCCGACCTCATCCTCTTCGTCGACAACCGCCCCCACCCCGGCGAGAACCAATTGCCAACAATGGATGTGATACCGCGACCGGGCGACAATCGGCGTGTGGGGTGAAAGCGAACGAATACCGTGGATGATCTGTCGCGCGGTGCTCGGATCAGGTACCGTCACAGCCACTGCCTTGGCGGTGCGGACATGCAGATGCTCCAGTATCTCGGTGCGGGTTGCGTCGCCGATGAACGTCTGGAGATCGTACGCCTTTGCGGCCGCGGCAGTCTTCGGATTCAGCTCCAAGACGACGATGTGATGTTTGTGCCGCCGCATCAGCGTTTCGGCGACTCGTTGGCCCGCAGGGCCGAAACCCACGATCACGACGTGATCGGTCATCTCCGCCTCAGCCCGCGACGACGCATCGCCGTGGGATCGCAGTTCACGATGCCCGTGAGCCGACAGCCTGTCGACGACCCTGACAAGACGCGGCGCGACGGCCACCAGATAGGGCGTCAGAAACAGTGTTATGATGGTTGCCGAGATGATCAGCCTGAACAGATCGGCGCCGATCAGTCCGCTGTGTCTTGCTACTTCTGTCAGTACGACGGAGAACTCACCGATCTGGGCCAGGCAAATACCTGTTGCAGCAGCATGTCCCAACGAATAACGGAACAGGTAGGTCACTCCGCCAGCCAAGGCTGCTTTTCCGAGGACGACAGCTCCGACCACGGCGAGGACCATTGGCCAGTGTCTCGCGGCCCACGCCGGGTCAGCCAACATGCCGATCGAACTGAAGAAGAGCGTTACGAATAGTGTCCTCAGGGAAACGACATCGGCGCGGATCTGACTCGCGAAGGGCGATCCGGCAAGCAACATTCCGGCAACAAAAGCACCCAAAGCCGGTGAAAGCCCGACACGGTGCGCGGCCCAAGCCGCCCCCACCACCGTGACGATTGCCAGAAGGATGGTCAACTCGCGACTCCGGGCCGTCGTCTCTGTACTCAGGACCAACGGCACGAGGTAGTTGAATAAGACGTAGAACACAGCGATCAGGACCGCCGCTCCCCCGATCGCTCGCCCCATCTCCCAAGCCATATCCGCCATCGAACCCTCGCCGCCCAGCGCCGTAACAATCAGGACGAGGGGGATCAAGCTGATGTCCTGCAAGAGGAGAATCCCGAGGGCGTTGCGGCCGTGGATGCTGTCTATCTCCGCGCGGCTGGCCAGGACGCGTAGCACGCAGGCCGTGCTGCTCAACGCGATCATGGCGCCGATCGCGACCGACGCCGACCCGCCCAAGCCCAGCATCAAGCATATTCCCGCCGCCGCCGCACCGGTCAGCAGGAGCTGGAGAGTCCCACCGGCAAGGGCAATTGGCCCAAGATTGCGAAGCCTCCGCCAAGAAAACTCAAGCCCAATCGTAAAGAGCAACAAGGCCACGCCCAATTCCGCGATTGCCGTCACCGCCTTATGATTGGGCATCAAGTCGAGTGCGTTGGGTCCCAAGAGCGTGCCCGCTAGCAGGTAGCCCAGTATCGCGCTTTGCCCCAGCCGTTCGCACAGAGCACCAAGTACCAACGCCGCAAACAAGAGAATCAAGACATCCAGCAGCGCCGTCCAAATATCCACAGGAGACCTCCGATCTGTCTGCATTCTCCCCTCAGTCGGTACGATGGACAACTGGTCAGGAAAAAGTCGTTGCACGCTTGCGGAATGTGGTTACATCGAGCCACATTACCGCCGGATCGATCCAAGGCCGGGAAGGGCCATTGTAGGGGGGTGTTTCGAACTGCCCCGTTTGGAGCATGGGAAATCAGCCCGCATTCGCATACGATCCTCGGCATGTCCGCTGAGAAAGGGTGGTTTGCCCGGACAAGTCGTGAGAGGGTCGCGGACGGCGAATTGGCGGAGAAGTTGTACGCCGCGACGCAGACCTCCGTTGACAAGTACGCCGCGATCGCGGGGGACATGCCGCAATGGCAGGACCTTCGCCGTCGGGCGCGGCAGGTCAAGCTCCATACGCTGACACATCTCGATGAGTATCTCGACCAGTTCGTGAAAGTGGCGGAGGCCGGCGGCGCGACTGTCACTTGGGCTGACACGGGTCGCGACGCGTGTGACACCATTGTGGAACTCGCGCGTCGTCACGATGTTGCCCGGGTCACGAAGGCGAAGTCGATGACCGGGGAGGAGATCGAGATCAATAAGGCCCTGCTGGCGGCGGGGATCGAACCAGTCGAGACCGACCTGGGCGAGATGATCTGCCAGCTAGCCGGCGAGATGCCCAGCCATGTGACTGCGCCGATCATCCAATGGTCCATGGGGGAGATCGCTCGGCTGATGCAGGCAAAGGGTGTGATCCGACAGGTGCCGCGGGTATTGGCAGCGGGACACTTGCCAGGAGCCCCCGGCCTTGGCCGGGGGCTCTTGGGTGGAGCGTTTGACGCAGAGGAACAGGCGAAACGCATCGCCGCCGCCGCGGAGATGGTTGCGCGGGCGAGGCATTGGCTCCGCGAGAATTTCATGACCGCCGGGATGGGCATCAGCGGCGCGAACTTCGCAATTGCCGAATCCGGCTCGTTGGTCCTGATCGAAAACGAGGCGAACATCCGGCTGTCCACGACGCTGCCGGACATCCACGTCGCCATCGTCGGCATCGAGAAGTTGATCCCCAAGCTAGCCGACCTGGGGACATTCCTCTCGCTCCTGCCGGTTGCCGCGACGGGGCAGCGTCAGTCGGCGTATGTCTCGTTGATCCATCGCCCGTTCAAGAAGCTGCACATCATCCTGCTAGATAACGGCCGGAGCCGTTTGCTGGCGGACAAACAACACTTCGATTTGTTGAGCTGCATTCGTTGCGGCGCGTGCATGAATGTGTGCCCGGTCTATCGCCACGTCTCCGGCCACGGCTATGACTCGGTCTATCCCGGTCCGATCGGCGCGGTGCTGACGCCGCATCTGCGATCCGAAGCTCGGTATCGGGAACTTCCGTTTGCCAGCAGCTTGTGCGGGGCGTGTTCGGAGGCTTGCCCTGTGGGCATTCCGCTTCACGAACGATTGCTGCAATGGCGAGACCGCGTCGTCGAGCAGGAGGGGCGACCCCGAGCCGAGGCGATGGCGTTCAGTGCGTGGGCCTGGTTGATGCGGCATCCTGATGTCTACCGTCATGTCCGCCCGCCGGCGGCTTGGATTGATGCGACTACGGGCTTGCTCGGGCCGGGCCGGGATTGGCGGGCAACACGCGAGGTCCCTTCGATTGCAGATCAGACATTTGCGAATTGGTGGAAGCGAAATCGTGCTGCAAGGAAAGATTGACAAGATTGCCCGGATCACGCGTGGGCTTGAGCCGGTTGACTATCCGTCGCTGGATGGGGCACCGCCGGAAGAGCCGACGCTTTCTCCAACTGATCTCGCGAGTCTGTTCGAGCAGCGGCTTAACGCCCTTCGCGCGCCGGGCGATGACGAGCCAGCCGTCGTTAGAGTGCCTGATTCGGATCGGGCGGTCGAGACTGTCATGGCGATGTGTCAGGAGACTGCGAAAACGAACATCATTCGATATGGCGACCCGCCGGAATTGCTGCGGAAACAGGATTACGCAATCGGCATCACTCCCGCGAAGGCCCTGATTGCAGCGACAGGCTCCGTCATCCTGGCGCTACCGACGGCTTGCCACGGCTACGCCTCGCTTTTGGTGGATCTTCACATCGTCGTGGCTGATACGTGTCAACTCGTTGCCGATCTTCCTACGTTTTATCAAGGTCTTTGTTTGCTCGGCGACACCGGCGAGACGCCGATGCCACAGGATTGCCGGGGGCGACTCACGAACCACGTTTGCATCACCGGTTGTAGTCGGACGGCGGATATCGAGAAGCTCCTCGTCGTTCCGGCGCACGGGCCCCGTCGGATTTGCGTGGTTCTCTCGGAAGCAATGGTTGAATGGACGGTTCTGCATGGCCGGGTTGTTTCGTAGCAGCATGTGTGTGAGAAGTCGTTCTCGTTGGCGTGCGTGGAATCGACGCATCGAGTAACGCTGGGCTGCCATCCGAGCCCCGAGCGCGAGCGAGCGGGTCCGAAGGGTAACAGTCTGTCCGTGTGACCCGCTCGCTCGCGCTCGGGGCTCGGATGCGACGCCAACGCAGAGGGGCGTCACTCCTGCTTCGGCGGTTGATATGAGCACTGGGCTCTCTCGATTGCGTTGATCTTCTCGATTCGCCGTTCGTGCCTGCCCCCTTCATATGAAGTTCGCAGATAGACTTCGACGATGCGGCGCATGAGGGCGTCGCCCACAAGATCGGCCGGCAGACAGAGGACGTTCGCATTGTTGTGTCGTCGGGCCATCTCGGCCGTCAACTCATCGTGACAAACGGCGGCGCGGATTCCGTGGACCTTGTTGGCCGTGATGGACATTCCGATGCCTGTGCCGCAGAAAAGGATGCCAAGGTCGCATTCCTTGTCTCGGACCGCAGTCGCCATTGCGCCGGCGGGGTCCGGGTAGTCCATCGATTTCGTGGAATCGGTTCCGAAATCGACCACTTCCATCTTGAGTTCAGCCAGGACGGCCTTGATCTGCGTCTTGGCCCTGTAGCCCCGATGATCGGCGCCTACTGCGATTTTCATAATGCTACCTCGTTCAGGCGTTTCTCAATCGCCTGTTTGATCTTCTCCGCGACACGCTGATAGTCATCAACGGTTCCTCCGATCGGGTCCGCGATGTCTTCGTCCGGAATCAGCCGGGCCACCCTGTCCTCATCCCCCGGCGATACCGAGCACACAATATCTCGATGATGGGCCGCCATGGTAAAGATATGGTCAGCGGGCCGCACGAGTTCCACTTCCAGTCCGCGGGAACGGTGGGATGTGATGTCGATTCCTTCCCGCCGGCACACTTCGATCGCCTCCTGCGATGCCCGACCTCCGCCGAGACCAAACGTCCCAGCCGAAGCCACAAGAATCCCTCTCTCGGGCAACTCCTCAATACCACAGCCGATACGCTCGGCGAGCATTTGCTTGCAGAAGCCTTCCGCCATCGGGGATCGGCACGTATTTCCCGTGCAAACGAAAAGGATACGAACGGAAGCCAGCTTTTTCATCATACGCTCATCGAGGACACCGGTACGAAGTATCTTGTATCCGGTCTCGTTGATGGCGACAATTGTTGAGCTTTTCTTGTATCGCGTGGGGCCCGCATCGAACAGGATGTCGACTTTTTCAAGAAGCGACTCGCCAATGCCGCCGGCGTCGGTGGGAGATGGCGTTCCCATGCGATTGGCACTGGATGCGATGACCGGCACTCCGGTCCGTGTGAGCAGCGCCGCGGCAACCGGATGATCGGGACATCGGATCCCAACGCTTTTGTCGGCGTAAATGGCCTCAGCCCCTTGGCTACAGAGCTTCTCATGCACCTCGGCTTGGGGGGGCTCTTCGACCTTCATCACGATGGTCAGAGGGCCCGGCCACACCTTCTTCATCAATCGTAGCGCCAGTGGCGGCATGTTGGGGACGAAGGCCTCCGCATCATCCCTGCGGCCGACATGTACCGTACACGGCTGTCGAACGGCCCTCCCTTTGGCTTCAAGCAGCCTCGCCACACCGTCGGGATTGGCTGCACTCGCTGCCAGACCATAGACAGTTTCGGTCGGGAAGGCGACCAAACCACCGGCTGCGAGGACATCGGCGGCGCGTTGAATCAATGATTCATCGGGTGCTTGTGCGTCGATCGGGATGACCTCGGTGCCCATGGAAGGTTCGCTCCTGGCGAATTATGGAAGTCGGCCGGTGAGGTGTCAAGGTACCGTGCGACATCGGGTAATGGTTCACTTTGAAATGCGGGTGCCACTGGCAGCTTGCTGCCAGTGCCGATACCGGCGGAAAAGCTTCGCTTGACGACCAAAGTGAACCACTACTCGACATCGGATCATGGATCACGCTGTGGGCACGGGCGATTTGGAGAACCATGTCGGTGCTGGCAGCACGCTGCCGTGGCTTCCCGCGACCATTCAAGTGGTTCCGCGTTTAGCAGCGGCGCGATTCAGTCTTTGCGCGTGCTTTCGGCGATGCGGGTTGATGAATGCGTCGCCCATGGCGCCGTTCGTTTGAGAGCAATTAACGATTGAGTGTGGCACCGGCGTCTCGCCGGTGGAAGCAAAGAGGCCGAGTGCCGTCGCCTCACCGGCGAGACGCCGGCGCCACATATCAACGTGAATTGCTATAGAGCAAAATAAGTAATCGTGTAGCGTCCTACCCCCGTGTTGGCCGAGGCAAACCGTTTGTATTCAACGTCGGCCACGGGGGGGCCGACGCGACGCCATAGATATGGTTTGGAATCTCAAGGCTGGATGGTGCGATCAAGTGCGAGCAACAGGAGACCAATGACCGCGGCGGTGGTGAGCATGGTGATGGAGAGCCGGACGTCGGATGCCTCGACGAACCATCTCTGTAGCCGTTTCCTGGGAGATAAGAATTCTGGGGCATGCCCTGCCATGGCCCTGTCTCCTATTGAGACTCCACCTATTCCTGCTATCGGCATGCATTCCGTTGGTTTCCTGAGCGAAAACAGGTGGGACGGCACTGGAAAGCGGGTATTGGGCTCATATAAGGCAGTGATGCGGCTCAATTGAGAAGCGCAAAATCTGCCCTCTGGGGCCAGGATCGGGCATGAGTGGCGCAAGAATGGTCAATGAATGCCACCCCGGTGACGTTGTGCGGAAAAGTCATTTTTCCAGCCGGAAATCAGCAGTTTCGGCCATTATCGTCGGAACACCGCGAGGTTCTTGTCGTCCCGGCATACACATTTCAGCCCGAAGGTTTGGCCTATTTTGTCGAGTGTTTTGTGTGAATAGAAGGCAATGTGGGTGGGGTCGCGGATGTACCACCAGTCTTCGAGTCGCATGGGTCCAGGGTGAAACAGCGTCTGCAGGATGAGGAGTCCGCCTGGGCGGATCAATTGGATGATTCTCTCGATTTCGCCATAAGGCTCGGCAAAGTGCTCGAAGACTTCAATGCACATGACGGCATCAAATGGCAGTGCCATATCCGTGGCACTGTTGAAGATCGGGTCATAACCGCGAGCGTCGTACCCTGCTTGGAGCAACATCTCGACAAGAACGGGCGAGGGTCCCGAGCCATAGTCGAGCACGCGACGGGTGTCTGGGGCGTGCGTCCGAATGAGCGCGATTGGCCGACTGAGCATTTGGGTGTAGCCGTTGTTTTCAAAGGTGTTGCGGTGTTGTTCGTATCGGCGTCGTTGAGCGTCGTGTGAGATGTGCCACTTGGGTGGCACTGCGATCAGGTCGCACTCCGGACAGTGGACGAAGGGCCTTCTTCCATCGTGGAACACGCGTTCGGTATGCGTTCCGCAAAATTGGCATAGGTTGGCCATAGTGATGATGATTCGCTCTAACTCTCTGTTCGTGCGAGCGTTAGGGAGTTCGCCTCCCCCGGAGCCCGCGAGAATGGGAAATATTTTTTTTGCGTGAATTCCCTTTGTTTTCGGGCGTTGTTCATGCCGCTATCCCGGCAACCCTCCGTCCGATCGGAACTTGCGGCCAAACTCGCCGTGCGACGCTGAAAAGCGGAGGTCCGGTCCGTAAAGTATCATGTTCCGGGAGGTTACGGACGTACAACATTTTGACAGTCTCAAGTTGACAGCCACTACATCTTGGGGTATTTACATACTTGTCACAAAGGCGTTCTTGTCGTCTATCCGATAAACATTCCGAGTGACTCGTTCGGAATGGCCGCTGGGATTGTATCCCGATGGTCGAGCGGAAGTTCTGCCTTTTGACCAAAAAAAGGCCGCTACGGTCATGCTGTCGGGTGGTTATCGGGCCTATCCCGGAACCACGGTACTGATGCAGAAAGGAAGCGGGGCGTTCTCTTGGTCAGGATCGATGGCGATTGCGGCTCAGTTGGATCGGATGGGTGTCGGCTGTCGGCACGACGGAAGTTGGAAATCAGGATAAGCGAAGGTGTTAAAATGGTCTCTGCCTCGACGGAACGAGCTAGTAGCGTCGACAAGGATGTCGACACCCCGTCAAGCGAGCCCGCGTGTGAGGCTCCGAATTGGGGTTTGTCACCGAATGCGCTGCGAGTCTTACGAGCGCGCTATTTGAAAAAGGACGAGTCCGGCCAATGTTTGGAAACACCGGATGATCTGTTCGATCGCGTGGCAAAGACGATTGCCGAGGTCGAGCGGGACTACGGCGCGGACGAAGTGGGCTGCAGCGAGTGGAAAGCACGGTTCAAGCGTCTGATGACGACGCGGCGATTCATGCCCAATAGTCCGACCTTGATGAATGCGGGCCGGTCGATGGGCATGCTGAGCGCATGCTTCGTGCTGCCCGT
>CAZTAR010000132.1:0-10967 GCA_964611695.1 uncultured Planctomycetaceae bacterium
GTCATCCCGGGGAGCCTGTACAGAAGTGGATTTCCCAGCGGTAATCAAATCCGAAACATGGCGCGGGACAAGGGGATTCGGACCATCCTTCGACTGACCGGCGAAGATCGCGATTCCAAATACGCGGAAGAGCGGAAGGCTGCCGCCGAACTCGGCTTGAATTTCGAGATTGCCCCCATGCCGGGTAACGGCTGTGGCAAGTTTGAGGTGTTGGATCGGGCTGCCGATATCGTTGGGGATTCTGGCAACTGGCCGATTCTCTTTCACTGTGCTGCCGGTAAGCAACGTTCCAATGCGGTCCTCGCCGCGTACCGAATGAAAAAATGCCAATGGACGGTCGATCAAGCCCTTGAAGAGTTGGAGGCGGGATACGACCTGGATCGTGAGGAAGAGCGAGCGTTGGTGGAACACCTCCGGGCCTATTCTGAATCCCGTTGAAACAAACGACATCAGGGAAACGAGAGTTACATAATGCTGATCTTGATGGAACAAGGCGCTACGAAGGAACAGATCGATGCCGTCTGCTCGCGAATCCGCGAACACGGCTTTGAACCTCATGAGATACCGGGATCGATTCGTGTCGCCATCGGCATCACCGGCAATAAGGGGCCGGTCGCGTCGGAGAAGTTCCAGCATCTCGAAGGTGTCGCGGAGTGCGTCCCTGTCTCACGTCCTTACAAGCTCGTGAGCCGGGAAGTCAAACCGGAGCCCACGGTGGTCGATGTCCGCGGCGCGAAGATCGGTGATGGCAGTTTGACCGTGATCGCCGGGCCGTGTTCGGTGGAATCGCGTGACCAGATTTTCCAAACCGCCGAGGCGGTGGCGGCGAGTGGGGCCAAGTTCCTCCGGGGCGGCGCGTTCAAACCTCGCACGTCCCCGTATTCCTTTCAGGGGCTCAAAGAGGACGGACTTCGTTTGCTGCAGGAAGTCAAGACGCGTTTTGACCTTCGCATTGTTACCGAGGCCAAAGATACCGATTCGCTCCCCGCGGTTGCCGAAGTCGCCGACGTTCTTCAGATCGGCGCCAGGAATATGCAGAACTTCTCTCTCCTGGAAGCGGCGGGGCGACTCGACATGCCGGTGCTTTTGAAGCGAGGCATGAGCGCGACCCTGAAAGAGTTCTTCATGGCGGCGGAATACCTGCTCTCTCTGGGCAACTACAAAGTCATCCTTTGCGAACGTGGTATCCGTACCTTCGAGACCATGACACGCAATACGTTTGATCTTTCCGCCGTAGTCATGATCAAGCACCACACGCATCTTCCGGTCATCGCCGACCCATCGCATGGTGTTGGCATTAACTGGGCCGTGGCACCGATGGCGAAGGCCTCTATCATGGCCGGCGCTGATGGTGTGATGGTCGAAGTTCATCCGCAACCGGACAAGGCGCTCTCTGACGGGCAGCAGTCCCTGACGTTCGATGAGTACCACCGGCTTGCAGCGGAACTCGACGAATTGAGCGCCTGGCAAGCTACGCATCGGTAAAGCACACCTGCTTGCGCTAAAACGCCAACAAGCCCACGGATTGCGATCCGTGGGCTTTTGCGCGTGAATATCCAAAAAAGCGTCGAAAGGGTTTGGAAGTCGTGGTCAGCCGGTTCGGGCCATGCGGTCGAAGCTCAACTCCAGCCGGTCTTTGACGATTTGCATCGATTCCGGCCGATCCGCACGATCCGGCTGGCAGCAGTGCTCGATGAGCTTGAGCACCGTGGGGTCCAACTCTTCATCCTTGTCGAGTTTGGGGTTTCGCCACCGTTCGAGGCTGACGCCGGACTTACTGACAGCCGTGGTGTTCAACTCCGTCTCGACAGACTTGCCCAGGAAGATGCGGTGCATCGTCGCCCCGAGGCCGAAGACGTCGGTTCGCTGATCGAGGGCCTGACGTTCGACCTGTTCCTTGGCGATGAAGTCTTTGGTCCCCTGGATCCGCTGTTTGCGCGTGTACATCGCGCAGGCCTGTCCGAAGTCGATGATCGTTGGCCGGCCGTTCTTGGCGCAGAGGATGTTATCGGGCTTCAGGTCCGCGTGGACGAAGCCACGGTTGTGAAGATCGTGCAGGCCGTCCGCGGCATGCCAGAAGATCTTGAGCAACAGACTCGAAGATACGTTTTCGGCAAACTTGTCCAACGGAATGCCATCCACAAAAGCAAGGATGTTGTACGCCTCGATGGCGCGGAGCTTCCGTTTGACGATGCCGAATTCGACGGTCTTGCGCAGGACGGGATGGTTGTTGGCGATACCGACGTCGAACTCGATCTTGAGTTGCCGGATTTGGGATTGGTAGTTCGGTGCGGTGGCGGAGACATATTTTTTGCAGTACTGCTTGCCGTCCGTCACGTCCTGCATCAGGGAGACTTTCGTACCAGCGCCGGTTCCGAGGTCGCGGACGAACATCAAGTTCTCAAGTCGCTTCGCCATGGTGTGATCAAGGAGGAAACCGCAGGCCCCATCGGGATCGTATGGTCAAGTTCAACGCGACCATACACCGTTGGCCCGATGGGTCAAACACGTTTGCCGGCGGATTATTGCACGAGGCAGGACGATGGCTGTGAGGATGCTCGCGATTCCGTCTTCGCCATCTCGTCCGCTGAAACCATCACTTTAACCACCCTGGTCTCGCCGGTATCTCCTGGGGCTCCGATCAGGAGACCCTCAAAGCCGGTGTACACCAGGGACCGAATAATGCTATGTGAGCGATGGTGAAGGAGAGAGAAAGTCGTTGAAGGATAATAGGGGGGAAGATACCTGGCTTCTGCCCATCTCTCTCTTGCGTGCCATCCGCTCACGCTTTCCTAACTATAACGGTTTCCCAGGTGTCTTTCCAACAACCGATGTCTGGCGAAGTACGAGGTGTTTGCGTGAGGCAGGGTGTTTTCGGACTTGGGTAGGCTACGATGGGCAGGGTGGCTCCAAAATGGGCAAAGTTGCCCGCTAATAACCTCACGATGGGGCCCTCACCCTGATTGGGCGGCTGGCACGGTTCTTGCTTCATTGCTGGAGACCTCGCTCGCGCCGATCGTCGTTCGGCAGGGAGATGAGCCATGTCAACTCCGATCATCGTGAGACCCAAGCCGGTTAAACGAACCCTTCGCCGTGCCTTTGTGCTGGTCCACTGGTTCTTCCGTTCACTTGGGACGGCCCGAGACCCCACGCGGCGCCGGCTGGTATCCAAGATGTATGTGCCGCCTGCGTGCTACTGGGAGGATTGAATCCTGGAAGCCGCCTGGTCATCATTGACCGTGTACCTCTGCACATGAATCCACAGAGGGGGGGCGACGCGACACTCCGCACCTTCTCGCGCGTTGGGGGAAGACTCAATCGCTCGATGTTTGTGGGTGTAGGGCTTCGCGGTTTTCGGTGAACTCGTCACCTCGGAAAGTGGAGCCCAGATAGGCGTTGCGGACGGTCTCGTTGTTGACGAGGTCGTGCGGCGTGCCTTCTGCGATGACCTTGCCTTCGTGGATGATGTAGCTGCGGTCGGTGACCTCCAGTGTCTGCCGGACGTTGTGGTCCGTGATCAGGAAAGAAAGACCGAGTTCCTCTTTGAGATGCAGCACTTCGCGCTGGAGGTCTTGGACGGCGATCGGGTCGACGCCGCTGAACGGTTCGTCCAGCAGGATGATTGCCGGTTTGGTGATCAGGGCCCTGGCGATTTCGAGCTTGCGACGCTCGCCACCGGAGAGTGTTCGCGCTTCCTGCTTGGCGTTTCGCGATAGGCCGAATTGTTCCATCAGTTCTTGCGCTCGGCGTTTTCGTTCAGTGGCGGAAAGGCCGCGAATCACTTCAAGGATGGCGAGCAGGTTTCGTTCCACGGTGAGACGCACAAAGACGCTGTTCTCTTGGGAGAGATAGCCCAGACCCTTTTGAGCGCGGCGATACATCGGGAGCTTGCTGATGTCCTCACCGTTGAAAATGACCGATCCGCCGTCAGGGCGGATGATCCCCACAGTCATTCGGAAGCTGGTCGTCTTGCCGGCTCCGTTTCGCCCGAGAAGGCCGACGATTTCTCCACGGTTCACATGGAAGCCGATCTTGTCGACAACCGAGCGGCCGCTGTAAATCTTCACAAGGCTTCGAGCTTCGAGCAAAGGCCTGTTTTGCACCGTTGTCTCCCGAATTCTCTGACTCCGACACCCCCGAAACCGCTGTGAACAACGTGTTTACACATCCACGTCTCCGGCCGGGCGTCACGCATCCAAGTCGTCCGATCGGCGAGTATACCCCGGTACGGCTGGACATGTGGATTCGGCCCGCAACTTTTTTTTCGACTTACCCATAACATTTGCCCAGAAAACATGTTATGTGGAAATAGCGGGTTCTCTCATCCCGCAGGCCACGGGGAGCGGGGGGGCTATCGCCATTTCGATTTCCCAGTATCCGATTTTGCGGGTGGTTGCATGCCGCACTTGCCTGTGGATTGTGGATAAGTCTGGCATGGATGTGTCACATTCCCTGGGTCATCGGACCATTGGAGGCAGGTTTGGAACCTTCGCACTTACCGAATGATGCGCATTTTTCCAAAATTAGGGATCAATGCGGGGACGCTTGCGGATATCCGATAGCCGCTGGGCCAGTAGACGAAAAACGCATGGCCTATGAGTTGGTCACCCGGCACGGTACCAAAATGGTATTGGTTGTCTCCGGTTCGAGCCGCGAGCCTCGGGTTGACCTTCCACCATAGGCGAGAGTCCATGCTCGCGGGGCTGTTATCTCCGCAGCAGAAGTATTCCGGCGGATCGGATCGAAGCAGAATGGGGTTGTGCTGGGTGCCCCATCCTGGGTGTCCGGACCGCTGGCTGTCTCCGCGATGGTCGAGATATGCATCGGACCGGTAGTAAACGTCTCGATGCACTGCGAGATGTCGGATCTCCAACGGCAAAGCGCTGGCCGCTAGCGCCGCTCTCGCCTCGTCGTAAGGGCTGTTCCGATTGACTGGGAAACTGCGGAGCTTCGCAATGCTCGGGCCATGTCGGCTGTGGGGCCCGTATTGGCTCGCGGTGGTCGCCAGTATTTCCGTCCCGTCGATTCGGAGCACCACGCGGTAATCGACGTTTTCGAACTCGATCGCCATCGCCTTGCCGATCTGCAAGGGACCGAGGCTGCTTGTTTCTCCGAGCGGGATTCTCGCACCTTTGGGACCGGCCATATCGAGGGTGATGGTGCCGTCAGCATCGATTCGTGCTTGGAATGAGTCCGGTCCTTTTTCCAACCAGAGAGCGAGGTGGCCGTCCGTCCCGCGCGGTACGAAGACGAAGCTCAGTCGGATGTCCCCCACCCCATGTATTCCCGAGTTGGACCTGTCTTGTGCGAACGTCCGGCCGTCCTTCATGTTGACGTTGTTGTAGCCGTAGTCGTCCCGGATTGCCCGACCACTCAATTCGAGGCGATATTCCTCGTCATCCGTCGGATCGAACCGGACGAGCGGCGTCTTCGCGTACCACGCCTGCTCCGCACCGGCGCCGGCCGGTTGCCAATGCGGGAGCATGTTGCGCATCAGGCCTTCGTCGCCTCGTGAGAGGAGGCTGCGGTCGGGCTGGAAGTCGTGGTTGTAGTGGATCATCCACAACACATCCTGCGCCACCCGGGTCTTTCGCTGGATTTTCAGCGATTCGGTCAGCCGGTTCTCCTGCTCTGGATTCAGCCGTTTATCGAACGGCTGGCCGGGGGGCGAAGGAACGGCGAGTGCGTCCACGATGTCCTGATCCACATCGTTCAAGGAGGCTGCGTAAATGTCGCCGCCGATGAGTTCGACGATTTCACCCGGCCGACCGATGAGACGCTTGATGAAATTCGTTTCGCCATCCTGGGTATCCTTGAAGACCACGACGTCCCACCGTTTAGGGCCCAGGAGTTCGCCGCCTATGTCGTATGGCCATTTCAATACCAAAATCCGGTCACCGGAATCCTCCAGGATGCGGTTCCTGTCCGTGGCGTTGAGCCGTTGGTTCCCCTCGCCGCTCCAACCGCAATTCGGGCATCGGACGACAAAGCCTTTGGGCTTCAAAAGGGCGTTTGATGATGGGTGTTCAGAGATGCCGTAGGCAAAGGAATAGGAACAGAGGGCGCATCGGTGCGTGGCATGTTTTCCGTGGAGTCCCGGGGCCATGGAACCTGTGGGGATAATGAAGGCTTCGACGACGAACGCTCTGAAGATGAATGCGAGCACAAAGGCCATCACGATCGAGTCGATGGTCTCCCGGATGCCATCCGGCTTGGGCTGGGTTTGTGTCTGAGTCGATGTGGCCTCTTCGGTCGGGTCTCCGGCGCGTCGGTGTTGAGCCTTGGGTTGCTGCTTATGAATGGAATCTACCGCCATCTCGACACTATCCCTACCATGACCGCAAGAACTTCCCCGAATCCGAATCACTGGGGCTACTGTGGTGGCTCGGCGAACCGTGGCCGATTGGACTCTTTATGCTTCGGACGATACAGACGCAACGAAGATCGGTCAACGGATGAGCCTGCCTTAAGGCAGATTGCGGGCATGGAAAAGGTGGAACGCCGAAATGGTGAAAGGCCACGGGGACAATACGCAGGCACGCCGAATCTCCGAATCGCGGAATCGCTCTGGTGTGCCGCTGGCGGCTTGCCTGCCAGTGTCTTATGTGTATCCGCCCAGGATCGAACTGGTGGACAAGCACTGGCGGACAAGCCGCCAGTGGCACCCTTGCGCCCGTGGCGCAATGAATGAGGGAAAGTTGTTTTTGAGAAAAGGAAGCGTCCGACCCCTGTGTCTAACGTCGATTACCAACGGTATACCTTAAAAATGGTCCTTGTTTAGCGAACCGAGATGTCCTTACCTAGCCGCATTCAAGTTATTGTAAATCCGATTTCTGGGCATGGAAGACGCCAGGAGACTCTCGACGCGCTCATCGAGCGGCTTCGCGAGGCCGGCTGCTCCGTGGACGTTCACAAAACGGAGAAGCGGGGCGATGCTCGGGCGATCGTGGCGCAAGGCTGCCGAGACGGGTGCGATGGGCTCCTCGTGGCTGGGGGTGACGGCACGATTCACGAGGCGGTTGGGGGACTCAGCGGTGACGGACCGCCGATTCTCATCGTGCCGATGGGGACGGAGAACATTCTCGCCAAGTACCTGGGATTGCCGACCGACGCGCGTGGCTTATTCCGGACATTTCAGGATTGTCAATGCCGACCATTAGATTTGGCGACCTGCAATGGTGAGCGATTCCTCCTCGTGGCGGGAGTTGGGTTTGACGCGCAGGTGGTTTCGGAGGTGGTTCGGACCCGAAGAGGGCACATTTCACACCTCTCCTACTTTGGCCCGGTGTGGAGGACCTTCTGGCGTTATCGTCATCCTCGTCTTCGTGTTGATTGTGACGGAGAGCCGATCTTTGACGGAGAAGGCTTTGTCTTGCTGGGGAATGTGCCACGCTATGCGATGGGTCTCGGCGTTCTCAGCCGTGCCGTGCCTGACGATGGTTTGATTGATGTGTGCGTTTTTGAGTGTCGCGGGAGGCTCTCCCTGCTTCGGCACGCGTTGAACATCCTGTTTCGGCGACATCTGGGGCGGCGTGGGGTGGTGTATCGCCAGGCAAAGAACATACGTGTGACTTCCGAAGAACAGGTTCCGGTCGAGGTGGACGGGGAGTTCAGCGGTTGGCTGCCGGCGGAGTTCGCCATCACCGAGACCCAGGCCCGATTCCTAATTGGCCACAGACATGCTGGAAGCGAATAGGGTTGTTGGCTGAAAGTTGCGAATGAGTAGCAATCGGCAGAACACAAACAGCAGCGAACCCAAAACGCCGGACAATCGACAGGGATGTTGGTTGAGGAAGAAAGAGGATGCTGTGATGAGAATCGCTGTTGTTGGCGTTATCAGTATTAGTCTGCTCGGCTTGCTGAGCGTGGAGCTCCTTTTCGTGACGCCAGCCTTCTCCCAGGAACAAGGGAGTGGACGTCCGCCCGCTTCACGTGAGGACCCGGCGAATGAACGATCACCTGCTCGATGGGGGGGGAACGCGACCAGCCAGCCAGGCGGGGGGGAACAGGCGATCGCCTTCGAGGATCTGGCGCTTTTGGTTCAGACCGCCCGAAGGGCCTTTTTGGGGGCTGTTACGGATTCGACGGTTTCGCTACGACCCTACCGTCCGCCCGCATTGCAGAATAAAACCGGCATCGTTCACTTGATCCTCCGGAGGCACGGGGCGTCCCTGGCTGAAGCTGAGAGCCAGGAGGGCGAGTTGGTCGATGCAGCCATTGCGGCCGGCACTTTGCTCGGACAGGCCGTTCGTGCGAAGAAGATCGAGCGCCGCGCGGGGTGGGACCAGCTCGGGATCGAATTCGAGTTGCTCGGTCCACCGGAGTACATTGCGGACAAGTGTACATCGGATGGGCGGTGGTCGGAATCATTGCTGGGTGCGTTCGAGCCTGCGGCTGAGGGAATCGGTGTCGAGTTCGGCGGTCGGCGGGGCTGGACTCGGCCGAGTGAGATCGTGACATTCAACTACTCGCCCGATTTGGCCATTCAGGCTGCCGAGTCCGCGATTCAACTCAAACAGGCGGATAAGCTTCGGCATGAAAAGGAGATACGCTACTATCGGTTCGGTGCGTACCACCTGTGGCAGCCGACTTCCAGGAGTATTCCGATCCGTTTGCTCCGCGGTTCGGCCCTTGTGCCACCTCTTCTCGACCAGGAAGGCGGAGCCAAACAGTTGGACGCGGCGATTCACCGGATGGGTGCTTATCTTCATTATAGGCAGAATAGTAACGGTTGGTTTTCGGAAGAGTTCTGCCCGAGCCGAGATCAGTACTCGGCTGGTAACTCGGCCGTTGTGCAGATGCAGGCGATTCTCGGGTTGGCGACGTACGCGAGTTGGTCGAAGGATTCGCAGGTGGTGGCTGACGTGAAGCGGGGGTTGGCGAGGAGCGGATGCTTCCTCAAACCTCTTTCCGTGGTTTCCAGCGTTTCCAACACTGGCGAGCCTCGCGTGGGGGAGGCCGGCCTGGCTTTGATTTTTGAGGGGCACGGAAACTATCTGGAGATATCGAGCCTATTTCTCTTGGCCTCGCTTGATATGCTTCCTGTTTGGGATGCAGAGGCTTCGCTTTGGCCTGATGGTCGGTCGGCCACGACCCAAGGTGCGACGAGTTCCGCACCCGCAGTGGACGAACAGGGCCGCCCGCGCCAGCCGGGGTCGCTCACTGTGCGGGAATGCGTGACAGGTCTGGCGAGGATGTTGGTGTCCTGTCAGGCCGATGACGGGCGCATCGTTATGCGTTTGGATACTGAGCGACCGGTTGACAAGGCTGAACAGGAGGACGTTCGTTCCGTGGGTTGGGCCTTGCTGGCCCTGGCGCAGGCGGAAGGGTGGCGTGCCGGGGAGGCCAGAGGTGGTGAGACGCAGGTATCTTCAGGCCGGGTCCTGCACAAGGCTCTGGTGCAGTACGGGCCGAAATGCGAAAGCTCGGTTGGACCTGGGGCAGCGACAATGCTGGCGAGGGCGTTTGCCGCGTCTTACAAGACGACCCGTGAACCGGCGATGAGCGATCTTGTTTTCAGCATCCTCGATCGATTGGCCCAACTCCAAGTCGACGAGCATGTTTGCCCTTGGCCGGAATTGTATGGGGCGATCAATGCCCGAGAGCGGGGCCTGATTGGCATTGATACGGCGTTATACCTGACGGCGATGGCTGATGGACTTGTGCTCGCGGAGCAAATCGGGGATGCGGAAAGGGCGGCGCGATACCGGAAGGTGATTCACAGTGCTGTTAGGTTTGTCATGCAGTTGGAATTGCGCGAGTCTGGATGCTTCTACATTCGGACGCCGCGAGATGTTCTTGGGGGTGTTCGGAAAGCCCCCTGGAATAACCGTGTTCGCGCGGACTACTGTGCTGCCGCGCTCGTGAGTCTGATTCGGGCGAGGGAGGCGCTGTACGGGAGGCCGAGGATGGAGAGTCCTTAGACACTATCTCAGATTACCCCAAGACTATGCCAAGCCCAATGTGGCACCGCCGTCTCGGCGGTGGAAACACAGGCGAGACGCCTGTGCCACAATTCTGAGATAGTTTCTTAGCATCGTTCTTCAATAAGGTAACGACAGTCCGTGTTCATTCCAGTTTGTTTGCGAATGCCTTGGTGTCGTCATGCGGCGATCGTGCAGTCGCCGTGTCGTCATGGTGTAGGTCGGGTCCGCAGCCCCGACCATCTTTGAGCACGTTACTTTTGTAAGCACGTCGCAAACGTTCAGGCCGGGCCTGTTGACCCGACCTACGCCTTTCTATTGGAGAGATTGTCTTCTTCCACCGCGCAACATGCGCGGTCACTCCGGCAAGAACATGCCTTGGATGCTTCACCTTTCCGAACTCTTTTTTTGTTTGTTTTGCCATGAGTTCATTGTCAGGGTTGGCAAGGGTGGCAAGGTCCGATATCTCGCTGCTGGTATGTGAAAATGCGTTGGGTTGGGAGCGCATTTATCGCCGATAACTCTGGCGGAATCGTTCAACATTGCCGCGCGCGGTGTGTTTTCGGATTTCGGTTTTCGTTCTCGGTGATTTGATCGAGGTGTTGGCCCTCGATACTTCGGCGCTGGACGGCCAAGGGAAATCGGCTGAGCAGGATGCGAGGCTGGCGGGTTGGCGAGACTTGTTGGGTGCATACGTGACGCACTCCTCGGCCTCGCAATTCGCGAACGAGGCTCAGGATGAGCGAAAAGGCTTCTTCACAATCCAGCGAACAAGATATTTCGCAATCCAGCGAAAAGGATGCTTCGCAATCCCCTGAACCGAAGCGGTCTCCTCTGGCCGGACGGTGGCAGATTCCTCTGCTTGGATTCGGCGTGATCCTATTCGGCGGCGGGTTGTATCGGATTGCCGCCGCCTACGAACCTGTCACATTCCAGGACGAGCTACAAAGAATCTCGTATCTTCAGGATGCCGGTGCGTACTATCGTGCGCGGGCCTACCTTCTCGATTTGTTGAAGGATATTGAGCGGCCGAAGGAGGAACGG
>CAZTAR010000133.1:0-10835 GCA_964611695.1 uncultured Planctomycetaceae bacterium
GCCCTCAAAAGGGGACGCACCGCCGGGCAGAAGGGAAGAGCGACTCTCCTGCAATCCGGCTTTAGGCGAACCAAAATCTGAATTGCAGCAGAGCACTCGGCTGGCCGTGTGCGATGGTACATCGTGCCGATCGGCCGGATCCCCACCGGCTTCATGTGATCTGTTGCGAAGTCTTAGTGGCCCTTGGAGGCCACGGGAGAGGCTGCAATGGCAACGACAAGTGACACGACAGCGGTTGGCCAAGGGGAAGCCAGCACATCGATGGCCCTTCTGCCAACGAAATCCGTCCTCGAAAAGCTCGCCAAGGAGGATCAAGAGCGTCTTAACCGCGTTCTCTCCAGTCCCGTCGAATATATGCCGCACACGTCCTTCGCGAAGTCCACCACCGCCAACAAGCTCTTCGGCGACGAACTCGGGAACGCGCGGGCAGCGCGGCCGTGGTGCAACAGCAGCAATATCCAACTGACAGAGGACACCTCGGCTATACCCATCGCCACCCTGACGACCGAAGAGGAGCAGCGTGTCTTCCTTCGCCTGAATTACGCCAGATACAAAATGTCCAATCTTCTCTCACAGTTCGCCGGCAAACGACTGACGATTCGTGCCACGCGGGAGATTCTGTGGTGGCACGGTCGCGCGGTAGCCGCAAAACGCCGGATCGTTCAAGCGAACGTGCCGCTGGTTCTGGCCATGGCCAAACGAACCCGACTGGGCGGCCTGGACTACGCCGACTTGATCAGTGAAGGCAACATGGCATTGCTCAGAAGCACGGACAAGTTCGACTGCGGCCGGGGCTTCAAGTTCAGCACCTATGCCTGCCGGGCCATCCTCAAGAGCTTCAGCCGCGTGGCCATGCGAACGAGCCGATACCGCGGCCGCTTCCCAACGGAATTCGACCCCACCCTTGAGCAAAGCCACCATCAAGAGGAGATGCGTGAAGGCCACGAGGCGGAGTGTGTCGACGAGTTGCGGGGCATCATGTCACACAACACCGCACACCTCAACGATGTCGAGGTCAAGGTGATTCAGGCACGTTTCGCGTTGTGCCACGTGGATGGATTCGATGATCGCGGGCCCAGAACCCTTGAGCAAGTCGGCCTTCTCATCGGCGTAACCAAGGAACGCGTCCGGCAAATTCAGAACAAGGCATTGGCGAAGCTGCGGAACAAACTGGAAGACGATTTCCTCGCAGCCTAGAGCAGTGAACGATTGAGTGTGGCACATCCGTGGCGTATTCTGCGATAGTTTCTAAGCCGCCATCGCCATCAGCCAAACCGACCCATAGGAAGCCCCGGCCGTTCAACAGTCGGGGCTTCCTTCGTACACGATGTCGAATTCCACTCGGATGTTGAATCCAACTCGGAACCCAATGACCGACGGAGCATTCGGCCGCGACGAACACACGCATCCGCATGAAACAACCACAGCCGCGAGCGAACAGCGAGTGTGGGACCCGCCGTCGTTCGCGGCTGTAAGGATTGCCGGACCAGCCACGGCGGCTCGCCCGGCAATACGGGTGGAGTGGGAGCTTGTGCGTTATTCCTTGAGCGTGGCCGTCTTACTGGTGGCCTGAAGCTTGTTGTATTTTTTGAAAAGGTCGGGTCGAAGTTTTTCGAGTTCATTGACATCGTCGAAAACCTGAACCAATTCCTCGTCGCCATTGCGAGTGGAAACGCGAATCTTGCCGTCGCTCTCGACCTCAAAACTGATGCTCGCCTTGTTGAGCATCCGGATGTCAAATGAATGGTGCCCATCGTGCAGCTTCTTCAGTTGGCCTCCGAACTGTTTGATCGCCTTCTCGTAGTTCTCGGAGGCCTGGCCGTGAGCCATGTGGACATTCTTGAGGACATCGTCGAGATCGATGTTGATGTCGCCATGAAAATCCTTCATCCACACCTCGGCGTCGCCAAGCGACTGGAGCGAAATGTGTGAGCCGTCGCTATTCATAAAGGCCAAGTTGCCGCCACAGGCCTGCAACTGTTCATAGGCCTCAGGATCGCTCGCCTTCACCGCATCTTCACCGTCATACACCTCAGTAGTGGTCGTCTCGGTGCCGTCTTCGGCAGTCGTCGTCCGTGTCACGGTAATCTGATCATCCGCTCGCTCGATCTTGAGGGTGTCACCGTGCTGTCCCTTCTCCACGATGACATTAAGCCCGTGTCCAGGGAGACAATCCAACAACATATCCATCTTGAACTCAAGGTCGCCCCCTTCACCAGGATTCATAAAGCACTTGAGCTTGGGATGCATCTGGAAATTGTCGATACCCTTCATGCTCCAGTTGCCGTCTTCATCTTTGCACAAGAAGCCGCCGTGATTAAAAACTTTGTCCTTGGACAGTTCCTCGATAGGCAAATCGTACTTGAAGGTTGTGGCCGCTTGGCTTTCCGGACGCGTTCCCACCGTGACGGTCGCCTGGACAGATTCCCCGTTGCGGATCAGCGAGAATATCGGCGTGTCGCCGGGTTCGAAACTTCTGACGATGTCGAGAAATTCCCCGACATCACCCGGAACATCCCCGCCCTTCACATTGACGATGACGTCATATTGCTTGAGGCCGGCTTGGTCGGCCGGGGAATCCTCGACCACGTTGAGAATCATGAGGCAAAGGTCATCATCAATACCCAGGTGGCTTGCAAGCGGCTTGGGAACCGGCCCGAATTGGATGCCGAGCCAGGGCCCGCCGGCTTCAATGCCCCCCGCAGCGTTGACCGCGCAAGTCGTGATGCAGACCTTACCATCACTCTTCGCATCAGGGCCGCCAAAATAAAAGACATTGGCCTGACCGGGCTCCCCGTCACCACAGTTCTTGGAAACCCACACATGGCTCGTGGCCCCGTCCTGCGGCGCCGAACCAGGGTCGCCACAGACGACGACCTTGGCTTGACCGGGCTCCCCTTCACCACACGTCTTGACGACATACACACAGGACTTTGCGGCCTTTACCTCCGGCTCGTCAGCCGTATCGACTTGTGGAGCGAGGAATGCCGTCGTAACCATCAACAGGACTTTAAAAAGCATGGCTGTGTCTCCTGAACCTGGAAACTCCCTGAGTCTCCAATACCTAGAAACTTCCTGAAATAGGCGTAATCGTAGTCTTCCGCCTGTTACGTTCGATGATGAGGATGACGTTCTCGTCGCCTGTCGGGATGCCGATCCAATCGCGGTGCAACTCATTGTGCCTGCGTGCGGGCCGGTAATCCGACTCACTGTAGTCACGGTAATCAACGAATTGAGGCTTGTGTTGCTGAGAAGGAATCACGAGGCCACTGCTATCGCCGGGGTCCGCCACCATCCTCGGTGCGACGGGTTGCGCTGGCCCCATGAACGGTTGTGAAGCCGAACGCCCATTCGACCAAAGGTCCGGCAAAAGCGACAGCGCCACAACGGCGGCGGCGGCAGTGATCGCGCTTGCGCCGGCGATCCAAAATCCACTGTGGCGACGAGGCGACAACCCCGAAGGGGCAACAATGGACGCGACTTCGTGGATGTCCCGTTGGAGCGATTCGACGGCCAACGTGTCATTCCGCCTGTAATCGTCGAGCATCGCCCTGGCATCCGGATCGCGAGCCAGAATGGCGTCGAGTTCAGCCTGCTGCTGACCTGTGATCTCGCGATCTAACATTCGGCAGATCAGGTGTTCAACGTGGTCCGTGTCGGAGTTCGAAATGTCGTGATTCGTATCCATCATATTGCTGTTTGTTATTAGCTATTAGCTGTTGGCTGATAGCTGTGAGCTTCCTGTTGCCTTCGATTCCTTGCCATCTCGCTGCTAGTGCCCGGCTGTTTGCAGAGCGGAGCGTAGTAATCGCCTGGCCCTGACCAACCTCGTTTCGACCGTGTCGACCGGCATTTCCATGGCTTCGCCGATCTGTGCGTAACTCCAATCCTCTAAATGCAGGAGGATGAACGGCTCTCGATATATCGCGGGCAGTCCATGGATCGCCGCGAGCACACGCGCATGCTCCTCCTTTCGAGAAGCTTGCGTTTGTGGATCCGTCGAGTCCTGCTCGGTGCACGGGTCACACTCAAAAGCAACCCGCCGGCGCCGCTCCGCGGCCGCCTTGATCCCAGCGTCGATGGCAACATTCTTCGCGAGTCTGTAGAGCCAACTTCGCCAGCGCGACGGATCGACCAGTGTGCCGATCTGCCGCCACACCTTGGCCCAAACCGTTTGGACAATGTCGTCCACTGCGGACGGCTGGGCGGTCGTGGCATACACGACATTGCGAATCCAACGATCGTGACGACGAATGAGCGCATCGATCGCAAAGCGTTCTCCACGCTGGGCTGCCGCGATCAAAGCTTGATCGCCATCGTCCAGGCTGAGGGTCATCGTCGCATCCACACTAAAGAACAAGACGTCGGGCGGTACTGCCCCCTGTCAGAGATTATCGCCAAAGCCGTGGATTTGTTCGGATTCACTCTGCGGCGGAGCCCTGAATGCTATCGCCCAAGACTAGCCGAGCCGAGCAGACGCCAACCATGAAACATCGCTAACTTCTTACCGTACAAAAGATAATTGCGACAAAAGTCACCGAGGGATGGGGGTCTCAACCGGTCGAGTGGCCGGAGGCTCGCCTGGATATCGGAGCCGGGGCAAGTAACGTTCGAACCAGTCCGAATGAAAAACCAGGCCGGCGGTCAGCACGGTCCACAAAACTGCGGTAAAGAGGAAGGGGCGATCGTTGATGAGAATGTCTGTCGGGCCGGTGTGGTCACCACTCCCGATAACCGTGGCGTAGCGGAAGATGGCGTAGAAAACCAGCGGCGTGGTGAAGACGAGCGAAGTAGGAGAAGGCGTATTGGGGTCCAGGGTGTAGAGCAGGAACGTAATCACCGCGATGCCGCCGGTGGTGGATAGAAGCTGCGATAAAAGTTCCGGCGTATAGGCGGCCAGGGTGGCTCGATGATTCGTCGCCTGTTGCTTGGTCCCAAGGGTCGCCAGTTCACAGCGGCGTTTACCGAATCCGAGAAACAGGCAGAGCGTAAAGGTGCAGATCACCAACCATGCGGACACCTCCACTTCAATGGCCTGACCGCCAGCCAATGCCCGCAAGACGAAACCGATGGCGATGATAATCACATCGAGCAGGACCCGTTGTTTTCCCCACAGCGTGTAGAAAACGTTGAGCAACAAGTACGAACCTGCTGTCAGCGCAAAACCCTGCGGCATGAACCATGCGGCCGCCACACCCCCGATCGCCAGCAAGAGGGAGATCGCAGCCGCCGCACCCGGTGAAAGGTTGCCGGACGCGACCGGCCGCCGTTTCTTCGTGGGGTGCAACGCGTCTTCTTTGTAGTCGAGCAGATCGTTGAAGGCGTAAACCGCCCCCGAAAGACTACAGAAAATGCCGAAGGCGGCGAGGGACATGAGGAGGGCATCGAAGTAGAGATCCGGCCGACTTCGATCCGCACCGAATACGAACGCGCCGAACACGAACACATTCTTGACCCACTGGGCGGGACGGATAAGTTGAAACGCGGCGCGTAACCTGGTGAACAAACGCTCTGCCTCCTGCAATCCTGACGGCGATGTACGTTACGATGACAGGGGGTATCACGTCAAACGCCGTTGGGGCCGCTCCAGAATCAGCAAGCCGGGGCTCAGCCCCCAAACCAGCGAGCCGGGTCGTCCCCGACCCGGCCAATCCACCTAAAATCGCCCTCGGCATTACCCCTTCAGCCTGTGAAGGGTCTCAGCGATGGCAAAAGGCCGCATCTTCATGGCCGCCGCGGCAAAAGGAATCAATCCTCCACGGAATCGGGCACCCTCATCTCTCGAAGCTTCCGAGGACGCATCCCCATGGCTATCTCGCGGCCAGGCCGTTTCTTCGCGGGACTGCGTTCTTCCCGAGCAAGCTTGCGATCCAACTCAATTCCAAGGAGAAATCGGCCGTCCTGCAAAGCTTTGCATCGGCGAACACACCCGCCGACGCGAACCGATCGGTGGCCAAGCGTCCAGAAGGAAATGTAGCCGCGGATGCCCGGTTCGACCTTCTTGTCAAACTCGATCGCAACGCCCTTGACGGACACGTCAAACACCGGGCATTCGACGTGGTCCACGCGCCCCAGCGCGAGTTGCACGGAGAAACAGACGGAAACCTGATCGCATTCCTTTCGAACGTTGCTTCGCCTGCACCGTAGCGGTGGACTGCTGGGCGAGGAACCGACTGTTTCGTGCCGAATCTTCGCGCCGGACGGTTCTCCGTCATACAGAGGAATAGGCTCATCGGACATTATCGCCCCCCATGACGATAAGCCCTCACAGGCCCGGCAAACGAGCCAGGAGGATACGTCGCTCCTGCCTCATCGGTTGGCCAACCAGCGGACTTGGCCTGAGATCACTCCCGGACGCCACCTCTCGCCTTGTCCAAACCGCGATTCACCCCAACGCCCACCGTTTTCAGCGACCAGGAGAGAATCTGTCGGTACCATGAAGATACTATCTCAGAATTGTGGCACAGGCGTCTCGCCTGTGTTTTCACCGCCGAGACGGCGGTGCCACAACGGGCTTATGGCACAGTCTTGGCGTTTTTCTGAAATAGTGTCTAAACGTTTCCGGCCCCTGAAACATGACTCTTATGACGGCCGCAAGTGCCGGGCGGAACTTCTTGAATGGCAAGATGTCCCACAGCAAGCGGCGAGACTCATTCGGACAAGGCTGGTTCGCACATGGTGTGTGTGGAGGACGCTTGTTCAAACGAGAATTGCGCCACCCCTACCCGACAGGCGAACATGGCGGACGATCCGACTTCAAAAGCATTTCGCCAGCGGCTGATTCGACTCGCCGTGAAACTCGTATGGAATCGAGATGACGCGGAGGACGCTGTGCAAGAGGCATTCAAACTCGCAATGGTCAAGGGTCCCCGACAATCGGCTGAGGCAATGCGACCGTGGCTCTATCGGACGGTCGGCAACCTGTGCCTCAACCTCCGTCGTCGTCGCAAAACGGAGCCCCTCTCACGGTGGATCGACGTGGCGAAAACATCCCCACCCGACTCTCGGCTCCAGCGGGCAGAAGCGCTCAGCGGACTGAGGGCCGCGATTGACCAGCTTCCCGAACAGCAGAAGTTGGCCCTCGTGTTGCGGACCATGGAGCGGATGGACTACCCGCGAATCGCCGAGATCATGGCGATCTCCGTCTCCGCAGTCCGGGCACACGTACATCTCGCTCGGCGTCGCTTGGCGCAACTGCTGGCGGGATGTGAAGCACAGAGGGAAGGGGTGCGATCATGACCAAGAGCACGGACATGTGTGAACTGACTCGCTCGCGACTGGATGATTGGCTGGACGACTTGCTTGATCCGAACGTCCAAGCTGAGGTCGACGAGCACCTTGCGAAGTGTCCCGCGTGCGCCCAGTTCTTTGACCGCCATCGGGGAATAGAAGACGACCTGCTCGCATTGGCCGCCGCGGCCGACAGACTCGCCGACGCCTCCGCGCACCCGCGCGTGCGAGGTCACACCGGGTGGCGAAAGGCGGTGGGCATCGCTGCCGTTGTCGCCATTCTCGTCACAGCAGGCATCGTCACGGTGGGCTCAAGAGGCACGGGAGATAACAACCGCCAGGTTGCGGGACCACCACCGACCGGCACTGACGGGGCAGGACTCGAAGAGCCTCGCGCGACTCAGAATCAGAACCCAATTGAACATTCCAACGTCTTCGCGGTTGCCACCACCGGCAACGATCATCGAATGGCCGTTGAAATGGAATCGAATAATCCGCGGATCCATGTTGTTTGGTTTTACAATCAGGTGTTACCGAAGGAGACGCCGGGCGAAGTCGAAAACAACGACGTGCTCCGCGCTTCCGACAATCCAAAAGGAGTTTGACCATGAAGCGAATCGTACTATTTCTGGTAGTGGCAAGTGCCTGGTGCTTGATTCCGACGCCCTCATCCGCCCAGGAACAAGCGGAATCTGGTACTCGGGGAATGCCAAAGCGAAGCACAACCCAGATTCAATACCCGCCACATACCTTCCGGCTCGAACACGCCGACTGTTTCGAGGTGGCAAAGATGCTTGATCATATTATGCGAGGTGCAATGGCCCAACCCATCCAACGCGGGAACTGCGTCGTCTATGCCGGCCCCGAAGAAACGCTGGAGGCCGTTCGCAAACTCGTGAAGGAACTCGATGTTCCGGTGATGGACTCGGATCGCGGGAATGTGGAAATCGTCAGGTTAATGCACCGTGAGGCGAATGAGCTGGCAAGCCAGCTCGCACAAGTGATGCGCAACAAAGATTTCCGAGTCGCTGCGGATGAGAACACCTCCAGCCTCATCCTTCGCGGTTCAGGCTACGCAATCCAATCCGCCTTGGACTTCATTAACCGACTCGACCAGCCCGCTGCCGGCGTCTCGTTGGAGTTCGCCTTCTTCCACGCCGACCTCGGCGAGGACGAGAATCAAGGCACCATCCCGGAGGACTTGGCAGATGTGGCAAAAGAACTACGAAGGTTCGGCGGCCTTCGCCTCATCGGCCGGCTGTCATCCGTTGCCACGGAACACGAAGATTTCGTGATCGAAGGAACAATCTCACAGAATGTGATGGCTCGGATCGCGGCCAAAGTCAACGGGGTATCGGCCGAGGGAACCATGAAAATATCGCTGAAGGCGGAGATGACCCTCGATCGTGATCGTGAACAATCAGTTGGGGGCGGCAAATTCGACAAAAACGAAGAATGGCCGTCGTTCGAGCTTGCCACGATGGTGACTGCCCGCCGCGGCGATTACGTGGTTCTCGGCAGCGCCCCGACCGGTTGGGGCCCCGGCGAATCGGCGATCCTCGTCATGCACGTCCGGCCATAATCGCGCGGAGTGACGCCCCCACCGAAGCGTCGCCCCCCCGTGGCCGACGAGAAACACCAGCCCCCGTAGCGTCGCCCCCCCGTGGCCGACGAGGAACACCAACCCCGTAGCGTCGGCCCCCCGTGGCCGACGAGGAACACCAGTGATCTGCCAAAATCAACAGGAGCCTCAACCACAAAAACAACCGGCAAACCCTCATAGAAGGCCCCGGAAGGCCGATAAGAAAAAATTTAGAGAATTGGAGGATTTCTCCGAACCCGGCCGATAGGGCTAACGTAATCAAGGGTAGTTACAAACCCTCCTCCTCTGTTTCTTCCGGCAAATGCGAGGCGGCGGTCGCCAGAACGGCGACCGCCGCTTTCGCGTTATGGCCGGTTCACTCGCCCGCCCGGCCTCTGCTTGGGAGTCCCACCCACATGCCAAGTGCAAGAGGCGACCCTATGGGAGCCCCCCTTCCTTGTGGGCGTGCGCATCCTCCCTAGCCCTCCCAGCTCTGTAATAAGGGGGAAAGATCACGATCAAGCCGATTACGGTCAGTAATGTACCCACCCAAAACAAAGGGAATTCCACTGAGACGTCCATCCGCGGAAGGATCGCTCGGAAGTACATCATCGCCATCCCCACAGGGGGGCCGAGCCAAGGGATGAGCCCCCACCTTGGTTTCTCCGTTTTCGATGCTTCCCAGTATCCAGCCAAGCAGATTAGGACAAGTCCGACAGCTATAAAGCCCACGCTGGCAAATGCATAGGACCTTGTGAGGAGAGGCGCGCCTGGCGAAAGCACGGCCTTTGCTGCCCACACGTGCGACACTGCCTTTGTCAGAAGGAGCGCACCCGCCGCACAGAGAAGCGCGCCACAAATGGTGATCACTTTCGTCTTCATCTAGAATCTCCGCCAGCGAAACCTCTGAAGCTGCAAGCAGGAACCGACTTAAGGAATCGCACCATCCTTGTGGGCTATCGCGCGTATTCTAGTTCTGCACACTCTAAAGCAAGGGGGCAAAACCACTCCTAAACCAGCACCAGTCAAGAGTACACCTACCCAGAGTAAAGGAAAACTTGCTGAGATACCTAGCGCCTTAAGCATTATACAGAGGATCATCGCTGTGATCCCCAGTGGCGCGATGAGCCACGAGATAAAACCCCATCGCTGTTTCTCCACCGTCGATACATCCCAGTAGCTGGCTGCACTGACAAGCGTAAGGCCCACAGCAAAGCAGACCACACTGACAGCAAGAAAGTACGGATTTACCGAGAATGAGATACCTGCGGCAAGTTCTGCCCGTGTTTCCGGAAGCTGTGGTCCTCCCCTCATCAGAGCGAATGCGCCCACAAGGCAAAGAAGCATTCCAGCGGTACCGACGAGTTTAGTTCTCATTGCGAATCTCCTTGAGTCAACCTCTTCATCACGGATTCCTATCGAAGTTCCCCGAGTCGTCGTCGGGCAGATCTACACAGCCTGCGTCAATCAGACAAGCCCCGTACTGTTGCATTTGCTCCTCTACCTCGGCGTCATACTGATCGTTGATCTCGTCCATGGTATCATTAAAGGAGTCCCACGCTTGATCTGTGTCAATGTCGCGTTTTGTCTCGGCGGCATCAACCGCCTGATCGTACTGCATGTCCGATATTTTTTGCGTCTTCGAGAGCGCTGAGTGCAGTGTAAATGGCCAGAGCGTATGCACCGGCAGCTACCGCGGCACAGCCAATCCCGCCTGCCCAACCCAAAAAGGGTAGCCAGCAACCTATGACACAAGCCGCCGTCGCAGCCACCCATGCGGCTGAAGCTGCGGTCCCATCACGTTTGAACTGAAGAAGAGCTTGGTGTTCGGCCGCTGTCCTTGCATTAGCTGCCGCTTGCATTTCCGCGTTGAATGTCTGGTCGATCTCGGCGAGTTGGTCGTTCAACTCATCTGCGGCATCTTGTTCGGCTTGTGCTTTCAGCCCGCGCAGGTCCTCCATGCCTTCTTCAAAAAAACTAGGTTGGCAAAACTGCCTTGAGTTCTTGTGGGGACTTTCGACGA
>CAZTAR010000134.1:0-9101 GCA_964611695.1 uncultured Planctomycetaceae bacterium
TCCTTGGGGGGGCTGTTCCTGTTTTTCCCCGGTCGACCACGGGGGGCCGACGCTACCAGCGGTGTCGCAGCCCGCCTGGAATGTCATGGACCCATGAATACACGTTACGCCTGCCTCACCCCTTTCCTGCGAGTCCCAAGCGCCTGACCCACGTGACCACTGCTCCTCGCCAGCAATGCCTCCGCCTCTGTCCGAGAGAGCCCGAGGAGGTTCATCACGATTGCTGTCTTGGCTCGTCCGCGCGCCTCCCTCAGCAACTTGACGGCCTCAGGCGCGGAAAGACCGGTCGCGTCGGCGACGACCCGAGTTGCTCGTTCCACGAGCTTGCGGCACGCGAAACTGTTCAAGTCCACCATCAGGTTGCCGTAGGTTTTTCCCAACCGGACCATCCCGAGTGTCGTGATCATGTTGAGCACGAGCTTCGTCGCCGTGCCGGCCTTGAGCCGGGTTGAGCCGGAGAGCACCTCCGCTCCGACGAGCACCCGAATGTCGATGTCGCATGCTGCCTGGACTTGAGACTTCGGCACACACGCCAGAAAAGCCGTGGTTGCGCCTTGCCGCTTGGCCTCGCTCAATGCCGCATGCACATAGGGCGTTGTGCCGCCGCTCGCGATTCCCAGGACGACATCTTTCGTGGTGACACCGAGCTCTCGAATGGCCGCACGCGCCGCCGTCGGTTCGTCCTCCGCGCCCTCGACGCTCCGCCAAAGCGCCTTTTTCCCGCCGGCGATGACTCCACGGACCATGTTCGGCGAACTGCGAAACGTCGGCGGACACTCCGCCGCGTCCAGCACGCCGAGCCGTCCACTGGTGCCGGCGCCGACGTAGATCAACCGTCCGCCGTTTTGCCACGCTTCAGAGACCTGACGGATCATCCGAACAATGGGGGCCTTCGCTCGCGCAACCGCGGCGGGGATGCTCGAATCCTCCGCGTTCATCACGTCGAAGGCTTTGCCGATCGGCAACGCGTCCAGTTCATGCGTGTTGGGGTTGTGCTGCTCCGTTAAAAGATGGCCACGCCCACCATTGCTTCTCTTACCGCGTTGTTTCATCTCCGAGGCTCCGGATTGGCGATTTGCCCCAACACCACGCGGCGATTCGCCCCCGTGACACACGGCAGGTTCGCCGCCACGCCGTCCATGCATGCCGCCGCCAGCATCGCGAACGAGACGCCCTCCTTCGCCTGAGGTTTGATCCCGTAATCAGCCGTCGTTGTCACCGAAATTCCTTCGCATGCTCCGTCGAGCGAAGCGTATGCCAGGAGTTCACGTACCAGCGTGGGGTTCCTCGCGCCGCCGCCGCAGAGGATGATTTCGTCCATGGGGGGATAACGCCGACAATGCGGGGAGACAAAGAGTGCGTACGACATGGCGATACTCGCCGCGGAAAACGCGGTTGCCGTGGCGATCCAGTCGTTTGATGACAGCTTCCGCGAAGCATATCGTCGCAGCACATCGCGTACCCACTTTTCTCCAAACTCCTCACGGCCGCAGCTTTTCGGCGGTGCAGTTGCTAGGAACCTGTGATCGAGCAGTCGTTTCAAGATGTGGTCGTCGACGGTCCCCTCCGCGGCACGCCTTCCGTCACGGTCATACTGCGAGCGGCCTTTTGTGAAGTGGCGGACCATCGCATCGATGACCATATTGCCGGGTCCCGTATCGAAGGCGATTACATTGTCCGACGTTCCCCCGGCCGGCAGCCAAGTCATGTTCGCGATGCCGCCGATATTTTGGATGGCCACGTTTCGACGACGATCGTGGAAGAGAACGTGATCCGTCCACGGCACCAGCGGGGCTCCTTGGCCGCCCACAGCCATATCCGCCTGTCTGAAACCTGACACCACGGGCACACCCAGTGTCGTCGAGACGATGGCTGCGTCACCGATCTGCAAGGTACCGAAAACGCCTTGCTGTCTACGCGAACCACTGGAATTCTTCGAACTCGGCGAACTTGCATGGGAGTGCAGACCTCCACCAGGCGGAAGATGACAAACCGTCTGGCCGTGAGCACCGACAAAGTCGATTCGCTTCAGTCCCAGTTTCTTGTTGCAGGCAAGCGCGGCTCGCGCAAACGCCAAGCCCACTTCCGTGCTCAGCTGGCAGATATCCTCGGTCCGTGTTGAGGCCGGCGCCATCACCGCAAGCAGACGCCGGCGCAGCTCCGCGGGATACTTGCGTCGAACATGCCCTAGGACGCGCACACGCATCCGCAGGCCCTTGCCGGAGATTTCACACGCCACCGCGTCCACACCGTCCGCGCTGGTTCCGCTGTTGAGTCCCAGAATAATCCGTCGCCGACTTGGCATCTGATATTCACACCGTCGCTAACACCCCCGACCACGTACACAACAAACGACCTGTATTCTTCAGCACCCTTCCTCTGAATGCAAACGCAGCTTCAATCGCAAACGCGTTTCAATCACAAACTCAGTCTCCATCGCAGCGGAGTCGCATTGCCACGTTCGCTCCGCGTTCGTCCGTCGGCTTTCTCTCGGGCTAGGGCCGCGAATCGGCAGTGCCAATGCTGGTATCGCGGTTTTGCCTCAAGACGGCCTGAGTGCTGTCCGATGCTCAACACCGTGGGAAGCTCTCTAAGGCGGGATGCTCTCCAGCGAACGTCCGAGTTTGTGTGGGGGAAGTCATGAAACGCAGGTTCGTAACTGGGTCCCTGACGCTCAGTCCGGCCCCCTGGCTCTGCGGACTGCGTGATCGGGCGCGCACCGCTGTTGCGAAGAACGCCGCACGAGGCGAACAAGGGCTGAAAGCAGTCTTCGCGACAGACCGGGAAGAAGTCAAACGCCTCTTGAAGATGGTGGAAGGGCTCCGACAGAAGCTCGTTCACACGCATAAGAAACTCCGCCGTACCCAACTCGATACCGTCACCGCACTCGTGGCCGCGGTGGAGGCCAAAGATCCGAGTACCGAGCAGCACTCCACGCACGGTTCGCACTTCGCGGAACAACTTGCCCGCCCATTTCAGTTGTCCCAGCGACAACTTGATGTCATCAAGACGGCGGCCTTATTGCACGACGTTGGCAAGATCGGTGTTCCGGATGCTATCTTGACGAAGCCTGGGCCGTTGACGCAGGATGAATTCCGCGTGATCCAGCAGCACCCCGTCACCGGCGCCGCGATTCTTCGATCCGCCGCCTGCTTGCAGCGCGAGGTGCCCCTCGTCTTGCATCACCACGAAAGGTACGACGGTACGGGTTACCCTGACGGATTGAAGGGAGAGGAGATCCCGTTCGGCGCGAGGATCCTGCACGTTGCCGACAGTGTGGATGCCATGCTTTCTCTGCGAAGCTACAAGAAGACCTTTCCGACTGCACGTGTCATCTCCGAACTTCGAAGAGGTCGCGGCACGCAATTCGATCCCATCATTGCGAAAGTGGCGGTCCATTGGCTGCAGACTCGAACCGCTGAAACCGATCGAGAGCAATTCGATCCTCAAAGTTGGCGCGTTCCGGCACAAGGCGAAGAAGTCACGGCTGCAGCTGCCAGGGCCGTGGCGGATTCGCCGGTTTGCACGCCCGAAAACTGATTCCTACACTGTGCGGATGGTCGAGCGAGAAAAAGTCCTGGTTGCCATGAGCGGCGGCGTGGACAGTAGCGTCGCGGCTTGTCTCCTAAAGGAACAGGGTTACGACGTTGTCGGTGTGTTCATGCGCCTCGGTGGCGCCGCCGAACCCGCCGACGCCCGGGCCGTCGCCGGTCGTCTCGGCATTCCATTCCACGCCCTGGATTTCGAGGTGGATTTCTCGAAACTGATCGACGACTTCGCCGACGAGTACGCCAACGGACGCACTCCCAATCCATGCATTCGCTGCAACGATCGGCTCAAGTTCGGCAAGCTCTTCGACTACGCCCAGACCGTTGATGCGAGCCTCATTGCGACCGGCCACTATGTCCGAATCGGCACTCTCCAGGGCAGCCCGACCCTTTGCCGCGCAAAGCATACGGCCAAAGACCAGTCCTACGTTCTCTTCCAACTTGCCCCGGATATCCTGCGACAGATCCGTTTTCCGCTAGGCGAACTTTCGAAAGATGAAGTCCGTGCGATGGCGAGAGAACTCGGCCTTTCGTTGCATGACAAACCCGACTCGCAGGATATTTGTTTTGTGCCGGATCGCGACTACGCGCCAATCGTGTACGAACGAAGGCCCGACGCATTCCGGTCCGGAGACATCAGACATACGAACGGAGAACTGCTTGGCACGCACAACGGCATCGCTCGGTTTACGATCGGCCAGCGTCGCGGATTGCGCATTGCCGCCGGTTCACCGCTCTACGTCATCGACATCGATCCTGAATCAGCCACTGTCACGGTGGGACCGCGAGAAGAGACACTTGCCGAAGAAGCCCTGGCGACGGATATGTTGTGGCATCGTGGCGTGCCGGCGTCCTCCATCCGCGTGGATGTCAAGATTCGGTACAACCATGCACCGGTTGCCGCTGAAGTCACGTCGCTTTCCGGCGATCGCGCACAGGTCAACTTCGACAAACCGCAGATCGCCGTGACACCGGGGCAGGCGTTGGTGATGTATGAAGGGGATGTTGTCCTCGGCGGCGGCTGGCTGACCCGTCTCCGACGACGTGAGATGCTTTGAAGAACTTAGAAACTATCTCAGAATACCGCAAGATTATGCCAAGCCCAATTTGGCACCGCCGTCTCGGCGGTGGAAACACAGGCGAGACACCTGTGCCACAATTCTGAGATAGTTTCTTAGTGGCTCCGCTTGTTTCGCAATTGCAGGGGTGCGGCTTCCTCTTCTGAAAGCCATTCGATTTGGAATCCCTCCGCGTTTCGGAACAGGACGTGTCTTCCCTGCTCGAACAAGAGCCTGTGGGAAGAACCGCAAATCGCCAGTGGCAATCGTTCGTCTCCTTGTGGAACGCGAGTCCAGTTGGAAACAAAAAGAAAGTAATGGGTCGGTGACTGATGTACAGAGCCCTCGTCCAGATGCTGCCACTCCACCTCCAATACTCCCTCTGGCTCGGCAGCCAACTTCGAGGATTCCGCAAGCTTGGCATAATGCTGAAGCGCGTTGGAGCAGTCGCGTCGACGGTTGTTCCCTCGCTGCCAAACCACGAACCCGACGATCAGAAATGTGCCGGCCAGTAGCCAGGCCGTTCTTCGCCAGAAGGTCAGACGACGGCGCAACAGGTGAACTTCGCTTTCAGCGCCGGGCCGTCGCTGTAATCGACGTCCGCCACTTTCTTGCCTGGTTTGATTATGTTCGGACACTGTTTCCTCCTTTGTCACGGCACGCGGCAATCGTTGAATACTCCACGTGCCGAGCATCACCAGGCTGAGGTCTATCAACCAACTCTGCCACTCGATGACGCTATGCGGAGTCTTTGGGCATTAGTGTACCATGCGGGAGCCGAACAGCAAGGTTCATCCGGGGTATGGATTGGCCGGTCGGTCGAGTCTTGGAACAGAGTGATGTTCCAAGAACCCGTCAGTGCGATCGAAGCACGTCTGACACCGACTTGCCCGCCACACCACGCGGTGCTATCGTCTTCAGGGGCAGTGTGGAACTGTCTGTCCGCGGGGGTTTTGGATTGCGAAAAGGGTGACTCGGCGGAAGCCGCCTCGCCTGACCGCGTCACCGACCTGACGGGGAGTCTAATGGCCAAAGATAAAGGCGTTGTCGTCTCGTTTCGCGTGGACAGTCATCTGGCGAATGTGCTCAACAAGGTGCCCGACAAGTCCTCTTTCATCCGAGACGTCATTCTGCGATGCTTTTATGAAACGTGTCCCCTTTGCCTTGGAAGGGGCATCCTCCCGGAGGAACTCTCCGTCTGGGCCGCGCGGCAACTCAAGGACGAAAAGTCCGTCGCCTGCGTCTGTTGTCGCTACGAGTATCCCCGATCCGCTCTGTCGAGCGATGTGATTCCCAAGAAGGGCGGAAAGAAACGATTCGTCTGTCCTCACTGTCAGAGTCACGACCACGGGCACTAACGCCAAAGACAAAGTGCAACCTTGTCCTACCCCCTCAAGAGTACCTGACATCCATGACGCAATCCGCGAACACCACCGATCACGCCGATTCGTCCGGATTCGTTTCAGGCCACCGAACGCCCATCTTCCTCAACCGCAATTTCATCCTGCTCTGGTGTGCCTACACCGTCAGCGCGCTTGGGGATCACCTCTCCGAGATGGCTCTGCTCAACATGCAGCACGCGCTCGACCGCCCGGACTCGACGCGCATCATGGCCATCATGACGTTCGTCTTCTTCCTGCCGTTTTTCCTCTTTGGCCCGGCGATGGGGTGGCTGGCGGACAGGTGGCCCCGAAAGTGGATCATGATCACGGCGGATCTTGTTCGCGCCGCCGCGATCGCCATGCTTTTTCTGTTCTTCCACTGGCTTTTCGACGCCCTCGGCGGATCGCAATGGGATTTACGCGATGGACTTGGTAACCCCACCGGCCTCTTCAGCCCTTGGGTCTATGCCGCACCGCTCCTGATCGTCGGCACTTTCGCCGCCATGTTCTCGCCGTCCAGGGCCGCCATGCTCCCGACACTCGTCAGGACCGATCAGATTATCCGCGCGAACGGCCTCATGAACGCCATGGGCCCGATCGCCTCCATTGCGTCGTACCTCCTCGGTGCATATCTCGTCACGAGTTTCGGCGAGCAGATGTGCTTCCGCGCTGACGCCATTACTTTTCTCGCCAGCGCCGCATTCATCCTCTTCATCAGTGCGCCGCCGCTCAGGGCGATTCCGCGAAAGCCGAACTCCGCCGGTCGGGGCTTGCGAATGGGCCTGACCTACTGCCGATCGCACCGCCGCGTGATCGAACTGCTTCTCTTCACTGTGATCTTCTGGTCTGCCGCGACCGTCATCCGCTCGACCATTCCCGCCCTTGTCAAGGGCGTCTTCGGCGGCACACTCGCGGACATCGCGAACTATAACGCCGCCGTCGGCCTCGGCCTGTTGACCGGCGCGTTTGCCATTGGTGCGTTCGGTGAAGCACTCAAGAGCCAGATCGCCATCTCGTGGTCGTTCCTTCTCGCGGGCCTCGCCATCCTCGGGCTTGCGGTCGTCTTTGTCTTGCAAACGGGCTTCTGGACCGGGGCAATCTGTCTCTTTCTGGCGTGCATGTTCGGCTCTGTGATTCTCGTCAGCGCGAATGCCCTGCTCCAGAAGATCGTGCCCGACCATATCCGGGGCCGTGTCTTCGGTGTCAAAGACGTTGTCACCATTGGAGGAGTTCTCTTGGCCACCGGCTGGTTGGGAATTCCGCACTGGCAAAACATCGACCGCTACGTGCCGGTCATCCTGATCGCCGTCGGAATGGTGCTCTTCATCACCGGTGTCTGGATTATCCGCACAAGGCTCCGACGGGGTCGGTTTCGTCCGGCCGTCGAGTTCTGGCGAAACCTCGCCGAGTTTCACAATCGCCTCGTGGCCCGGGTTCGGCGTCACGGACCGTGTACGATTCCGGCAACCGGTCCGGTCATTCTGGCGGCCAATCACGGGTGCAGCCTCGATCCGCTCCTGCTGATCTCCACTTCTCCCAACCGGTACCCGAGCTTTATGGTCGCCAGGGAATACATGCGTGTTCCGCTGTTCGGCCGAATCATCAAGCTCATCGAGTGCATTCCCGTCAACCGGACCGGCGTCGATACCGCCTCGATCAAGGCGGCGTTGCGCCATCTCGCCGACGGCCGGGTCCTGGGCATCTTCCCGCAAGGCCGTATCCAACGACCGGACGAACCGCGTGAATTGCAAGAGGGTGTCGCCCTGTTGGCACTCCGAGGCGGCGCGACCGTCATCCCCGCCCACATCTCCGGCGCCCATCACAGCGACAGCGTCGTGACACCCTTCCTACGGCCGCACCGCGCGGTCGTCCGCTACGGCCCGCCCGTCGATCTCTCTCCCTGGCAGGGCCGAGAGAAAGATCGCACCGCCTACCGCGAGGTCGCGGAACACATCATGGAACGAATCAACGTGCTTGCCCCAACCCTCGAGAAGTAGCCTGGTGGCGACGGGTGGCATGGGTCAACTCGTTGACCCGTGAGCGAAGGAGGGATATTTTGCATTGGGTGCCATGCTTTCACGCGACGCAGTCGCGGGTAAGCATGTTGAATTCTGAACGAACATGCCTACCCGTCCCGTGAAGGCATGGCACTCAGCGGGCTATGTCCGCGAGGTTTGCAGCCAAGCACCTGTCATGCTCCCGGAAGGTCGTTCGCGTCGGTGGTCTTAACGCCATTGGGTCCGTCGGCCTGAAGCTTCTGGATTTTCAACTCCGACTCGGCCAGGACTTGGCGGCACTGCTGGATCAAAGACATGCCCTCTTCGAACTGCTTGATCGAATCTTCGAGACCGACCTTGCCTTCTTCGATCGAAGAGACAATCTTTTCCAGCCGCACCATCGACTTCTCAAAGCTCAACTTATCTTTCGCCACGTGTATCATCTCCTCAGTACAGCCTTTACTCGAACAACTCACCCTGTTCGCCGTCCAGCACGCGGCTGGCGATTCGGCCGTCGGCGGTCTGTGTCTCCAATCGATCGCCGGTCTTCACATCGCCGGCCGCGCGGACAATCTTGCCGCCACGCTTTCGACGCGTGATCGAAAAACCGCGCCGCAAGATGTGCTCGTGTCCGCTCGCCAAGAGTCGGGCGTCGAGCGTGTCCAATGCCAACTGCCGACCCGAGAGCGTGCGATCGATCCCCATCGCCAACCGTTCTGCCAGTTGATCCATGAGTACGGTCGCTCGTCCGACGCGAGCTTCCGGCGAGGCCGACATGAGCCGGGCGTGCATCTCACGAAGACGCCGTTCGGCGATGAGATTGGAGTGCCCCCGCGCCCAGCGCAGACGGTACTCCATCTTGCCCAACAGTTCGCGACGCTTGGCGAGCACGGCCTCCGGTCGCACGTGAGAGAGCCGGACCTCCGCCTTGTGCAAGGCCGATTGCCGCGACGCCATCGTCTTTGCGATCGCCAGACGCAGCCGACTGGTGACTTCGTCGATTCCCTGTTCGCGTCGCCGAACTTGCTCGACGGGATCCCGAAACCACTCGTTCCGTTCAATGCCGGCAAGACGCACTCGGGCCGACTCCAGCGCCTGATTGACTCCCCGTCGAAG
>CAZTAR010000134.1:9111-10681 GCA_964611695.1 uncultured Planctomycetaceae bacterium
GCCGGTCCTGGGTCGCGACCTCCGCAGCAAGTTCCGCTCGATCCGGCACGACGAGTTCCGCCGCGGCCGTCGGCGTCGCGGCACGAACATCCGCCGTGAAGTCGGCGATGGTGAAGTCCACTTCGTGCCCGACAGCACTGACAACGGGAATCTCACTTGCGTGAATCGCCCGGGCGACGGCCTCCTCGTTAAACGCCCATAGGTCTTCAAGCGAACCGCCGCCGCGACCGACAATGAGGACATCAACGGCCAACCGATCTCGCGCACCATTGATCCGCCGAATCGCGTCGGCGATTTCTTTCGCGGCCCCGTCGCCCTGAACGCGGACGCCATACACGAGCACGCGGAGACAAGGGAATCGCCTCGCGATGGTCTGAAGAATGTCGCGGATCGCGGCGCCGGTCTCGCTTGTGACCACGGCCACGCACCTCGCGAATTTCGGGAGGGGACGTTTTCGGGCCGGGTCGAAGAGTCCTTCTTTTTCCAGCCGCTCTTTAAGTCGCCGAAACGCCACTTCCAACGCACCGACGCCCCGTGGCTCCATTCGACGGACGTAGAACTGATATTGCCCGCGTGGTTCGTAGACGTCGAGCGAACCGGTCGCCACGACCTCCAGACCGTCTGCCGGTGAGAACTTCATCGAGCCCGCGGACGACCGCCACATGACGCAGCGGACCTCACTCGACGGGTCTTTGAGGGTGAAGTAGAGATGGCCGCCCGCAGGCTGGGAAAGGTTCGACAATTCGCCAATGACGCGAACGTCGCCGGGAAACTCGCGATTGATTGCCCCCTTCACGAGCCGAGTAAGTTGCGAGACGGTGTATGCGGTCGATCCGGGGGTTTGTTGGGTGCCCGTCCGCTCGCCAGACTGAACAGTTGGCTGAACACCAGGCTGTGTCGGCGAAAAGAGCGATCCCTGGCCGGCCGCGCCATGCGCTCGGTTTGGGTTGAAGGGCGGTCGGGAGGATGATCCGCGAGACTTGCTCATAGCGGCTCCCTCCAGAAACCGTACTCACGCGCCTGGTCAGGATCATCGCAGATCCTCTGTCCCTCTTGCACGAATCCTAGCTTCAAATACAGCTTGTGCGCGAGTGTCAGTTTGATGTCACTCCATGCCCGCATCCGGCGGCATCCGCGCTCTTGTCCGAAGGCCATCGCCGTCTCCAGCAGCCGGCGTCCCCGCCCGCGGCCACGATGCTCCGCCAAAAGGTACATCCGGTGCAGTTCACACCATTCGCCATGCAGGAGGATACCCGCGCAGCCAATCACGCGGTCGCCCGACAGCATGGACCAGAACATTCCGCCGCTGGCGATGTAGTGATCCTCGATCTCATACAAATCGCGATGATAGCCATCAGCCTCCCACGTAAAACCGTATTCGTCGTGGACCGCGCGGACCGCGGCGATGATGCCCAACTGGTGGTCCGAGGAATAGGGTTCAATCCGACACATTGCGAAATCCTGGCAAGCGCATTTATGAAACAGCGTAGCGTCGCCCCCCCGTGGCCGACGAGGAATGGAAGTCGACGCTGACACTCGCGATCTACGTCGCCCACAGGGGGACGAAGCT
>CAZTAR010000135.1:0-10648 GCA_964611695.1 uncultured Planctomycetaceae bacterium
GGCAAGAAAAGTACGATCGTAGATGAGGATGACAATCGGCGCGGTGACCATTACGGCCTTGCTGCCCATGCCGAGGGCGCAGGCGACAACGGCCGCGATGGACCATGCGAGAGGGCGTCGCGCGCTTGCCGCGCGGATGACGCAATAGAGCGTGAGCAGGTAGAAAAGTCCCATCAGCGACTCGCCGCGCTGGATGACATACGTGACGCTCTGGGTGAGCAGCGGATGAACGACCCAGGTGATTGCCACGCACCCGGCGAGCCACGGCGCCGCGTCACGGAGATTGGGTTTGAACCGCGGTCGCGTCAATGACCTGCGAACGACGCCGAAGAGTGTGAGCGCCGCAAGTATATGGACTGCGAGATTGAAGGCGTGGTATCCCCAGACGTCTAGCTCTCCAAAGGCGTAGTTCGTCGCCAGAGAAAGCGTGACGACCGGTCGGCGCGTGGTCAGGTGCTGGGAGATCGGCGATAGCGAGCGAATGTTTTCGTTATGGAGGATGTGTGCACTGTCGTCAAAGAGCAACACGCCTGCGAAGCTGTTGTGGTATGCCACCATGCCGGCAGCGATGATTAAGGCGGCGATGAGGCAAACCTGGAGGCGATTTCGCAAGATCGTCCCGGCGAGCGGCCGCGCGGAAGGCTTGTCGCCGACAGTCTGTTGCTGTCTGCCGAACGCCTTGTGCCGTCTGCCGCGTCGTTTGCCCATTCGCTTTCTTTCGTCATAGCAAACTCAGGCTTTGCCAACAGGACCCAGCCATGCTTCGCCGCTATTTCGTCTTCTCGCGAAGCAGCTTCAATGCACGTTGGATCACGGGATCACCCTTCTTGAATTCGGAGGATTTTCCTTTGACTGAAATGTCCGGCTTAATGCCCTTACCTTCGAAGTAGGTTCCGTCCGGCAGCATTGCCCGCCAAGAGGGGATGAAGATCTCCACGCCATTGTCGAGCGTGTGCGGCATGGGGTTGCCGCTGCTGCCGTAAGTCTTCTCGCCGACAAGGGTCACGTCCTCACCCTGTTTCATCATCAGTACGAAAGCCTCACCGCTGCTCATGATGCCTGGCCCGGTCAGGACCGCGACGGGGCCACGGAACCGCTCTGCATCAGGCTTCCCGGTGATTTTCCGTTCGTACGGCGCGGTGAAGCCGTCCTTGGCGTCTGGGTCTCGCGTGATGTGCTTCGCATAGGTTTTGGTGCCCTTGATGAAGGTTGCCGCGATGGGCATTGCCAATCCCTCGTCGCCGCCGCTGTTCGGCCGCAGGTCGAGGATCAGAGCCTTGCAATCCATGAATTCCTTAAGGATGTTTTCGACTTTGTTCAGCTCCTCCTTGTTCTCGTGGGACAACGTGAGAATCGCGACGTATGCGATGTTGTCGTCGGTGCGGGCCGTGAAGACCCGGGGACTTCGCTGGGTCAGGTTCGGGAGGGCCTTCTCGATGCCATCGGGGTTGTAGTTGCGTTTGATCTTGCGTTTGTACGTGGCCGTCGTCAGATCGCCATACTTCATCCACAAGTGAACATCCTTGGCTTCGGCCAACATCTTGGCGACGCGTTTCACCCAGGTTCGCGTGCTTTTGGAGGAAACGATTTTCTGATGATGTTCCTTTTCGAGCGATTTCCAATCCTTGACGCGCAAGTCATAGTGTGAATAGGAATCTCGTAAGGTGGCCATCAGCGCTTTCAGCGATCGTGTGTTGAGCTTTTTCTGCTTCTTCTTGCTGAGCTTCTTTGCTTTTTCAGCAGCGGTCGAGAAGCTCCAGAGTTTGGGCTCCACCGGAGTGCCGTCCGCACTGCGGAAGTTCTGTGCGGAGGGGCAGTTTATGGAGAGCCGGTAGTCGTGATCGGGTTCGAGCTTGACCTTGAGCACGATGGTCGTGTCGTTGATCCATTTCGTCTTGCCTACGATGTTCGGATAATTGGGCCCGCCGCCGCAAAAGGAAAAACCGCCTGTGTTCATCGGCCGGTCGAACACGATCCGCATTTCCTTGAGGCTGGGGTCCACGTCTGTTGCATCATTCTGAGGTACCATCTCGACGATTAGCGGTGCGCCCGACGATTCGGCTTCGCCTGATGTGGAAAATTCCCACGGAACCGGGTCGAGTGCCGTCCCGTCCGCGCTGCGGAAGCTGGTTGCGCTCGGGCAATTTAGGGAGAGGGCATAGTCGTGGCCTGGTTTGAGCCGGACCTTCAACACCACGGTGGTCTTGTTGATCCACGTTGGCCGCTCGACGACCTCGGGGAACTTCGGCCCGCCGCCGCAGAACGAGAATCCCCCCGGGTCCATCTCGCGATCGAAGACCACGCGCATTTCGCTCGTGGTTGGATCGACGCTTGTGTCGCCGTTTTCAGGAACCATCTTGACGACCCGTGGCGCATCGGCCTGGGTGGTGGTGGTTGCGAGGGCGAGGATCGAGAGGGTCAGTGCTGCGAGACTGAAGTGTCTGTATTGCTTGCTCATGTTCGTCAACTCCTGAATGTGTGCTTTCTTTGAATAGGCCGCCATTATAACCGCATCTTTCGCGCCGCCCAATGAGCGGTGTGCTGGCATCCTCCATGTTTGTCTACGTCCGGAGGGGCCACTTGTTGCACAACGGCACTCCAAAAGACCATGGTTTTTGTAATGTGCCTGGCCGGCTCGAAGCCTATATACTGAGAGTTCCACCCGGCATCGCAGCGAAATCACACCGTTTTTCAACCTGTGGAGGCATCCCTGCAATGAGCGATCCGAATCAAAACTCCAAACGAGAAGGCCTTGTCGGCTGGATCATCTCACATCCCAAGGCGACGATTGCGTGGGTGTTGCTCCTGATGATGGTACTCAGCCTGTGGGCGTTGGATGGCTTCGCAAACCGGCGGCTGGATGGTCTGATTGCGGCAATCCGCGCGAAGGGTGAGCCAGTGACGGTGGAGGACCTCAACGCGGCCATGCCTCATCTTCCGGACGAGGAGAACATGGCTGTGCCGCTGATGGTCCACGCCGAGGCGATCAGCGGTTTTCAACTGTCCGAAGATTTGCGGCAGCATCTACCAATCCTGGGCACATCGCGAAAAGATATCCCAACCGGGCAGCACCTCTCAGATCAACAACTTGAGTCAACTCGCTTTTATCTTGATGGGGTGGCCGAGGCGCTGGCCGGTGCCCACCGATCGCTGCAACACGAAGGCGGATGCATCGAGATGACATGGACGAGGCCTGCAATCGACATGAACTTCAAGGGGTTCTCGGCACTTCTGCAGTTGGAGAAGACGCTGGCGCTGGAGGCATGGCTCGCCGCGGAGGAAGGGGACGGTGAGCGGGCAGCCCAAATCATTCGCGATGTGCTGCATGCAGAGTCGATCCTTGATTGTCGATCTTCCACGATTGTCATTCTGGTCCAGATTAGCATCCGCGCGCTGGCCGAGAGTCAGATGGAGCGGACAATCAATCTGTGCCTATTGAACGACGCCTCTCTTGAAGACCTGCAGAATCGCCTTGTAGAACTCGAAGGGACTCCGGATATGAAAAGGGCTTTTCTGGCGGAGCGAGCATTCATTATTGATATGGCGGAGTGGATGCGTTCGGGCGAGCCGAACAAAGTGGGCAACGAATTTGGGGTGCCAAGGCATGTATCGACTGTATGGCGGTGTTTGCCTTTCTTGCCGGCGAAGGATGAGGCCGATGCCGTGGAGATTTTTACGGCGACGATTGATGCGATCGACGGGCCAACATCTGAGACGATCCATCGCGTTGATGCCGCTCAGGCCAACGCACCGACCGCTGCTGGATATTGCCTCATCTCCAACATGTCCACGATGATCATTCCGAGCCTGTCACGGGCCGTGAAGCTCTGGGTCCGCAGCGAGGGTATGAACCGTGCCATGCAGGCTGCCATCGCCTGCGAGCGATTTCGTTTGGCAAATGGCGACTGGCCGGCGGACTTGGAAGCGCTCGTGCCGGCGTATCTTGATGCTGTGCCCATCGATCCTTTTGACGACAAGCCGATTCGATATGCGCGCATCCCCGAGGGCATCAAAGTGTGGACCATCGGCGAGGATATGACGGACAACGGCGGCGATGTGCGCCGACTCGATCCGCCCAACGGCAGTGCCCGATCGAGTGATCATGGTTGGGTGTTGGTGAATCCGGAGTTGCGCGGACGGGTGGCGGAAGAGGAAGAAGAGAAGAGCGAATAGCAAATGGCGAATAGCGAAAAGGGAACAACAGAGGTGTCATCACGGGTGAATCGGTGTATCATATGAGATCGGTGGGGGCATATCGGCCAGTGAGGAGGACCGATCGTGGCCATGACTTTTTCCTGTTCGGCGTGTGGGCAGACGATTTCGGCAGAGGTTCCGCCTGGGACGCAGGTGCAGTGCCCGTTGTGCAACGCGGTTGTGACGGTGCCCGGCGCGACGCCGCCGACGTCGCCGGAGATGATCGGCTATCCAGGCTTTCAACCGCAGCCGTCGAGCCAGGGCATGGCGATTGGCGCCTTGATCTGTGGGATTCTGGGGATCATCGGGTGCCCACTGATCGGCATCGTTGGGATCATCCTGGGGATCATCGCGGTGAATCGTGCGAGCGCGCACCCGGCCCGATACGGCGGTCGCGGATTGGCGATTGCCGGCATCTGCACAGGCGGAGCAAGCTTCATCACCATGGCGCTGATGGGGATGATGGTGATTCCGTTGTTGGCGATTGCTCGGGAGTCGGCCAAGCAGACAGTCTGCGAGGCGAACATGCGGGGCCTTGGCCAGGCGATGTACATCTATGCCCAGGATGACCCTGGGACGTTTCCAGCGATCGGCCAGCGGCGAAAGGCGAACGACGGCGCGTTCCTGTTATTCGATCCGGCCACGCGCACCGCGCCGCCCGCGGATGACGCGTTGCCCTCACCCACGGTGGATTTGTGGGTATTGGTTCGGACCCTCAACACGACCCCTAATCACCTCATCTGCCCCAGTTCGGGGGACCGGCCCGACTTTGTTCTTGATCCTACCCTTTACTACGATTTCGCCAGCGCGCAGAACCTCAGCTACGCATATCAATTCCAACACGATCCGAACCGGAGTGTCTTGGGTACCATGTCGGAACCTCTTTTTCCTGTGTTGGGCGATGCGAATCCCTACATCAAAGGGGGCGTGCCGCCGAGTATGTTTGTGACGGATCGGCAATCGGCTTTCAGCGGTAACAGTGTGAATCACGTGGATCGTGAGGGGCAGAACATTCTCTATCAGGACGGGCACGTGGCGTTCGAGTACGAACCGGACGTCGGGTTCTCCGGCATCAGCACTGTGGCGAACTCGCGGTCCAAGGACAATTGCTACACGGTGCACGATCTCGGTGGACCAGTGGATCCCGGTTCCGCCGCGCCGAGTGTTTCCGGAACACAAGGCGTATGCAACCTGGGTGACAAGTCGGACGCCTGCTTGGTTCCGTAATTCAGCGATAGGTTGTGCTAGAGCAACTTAAGAAATCGTGTAGCGTCCGACCCCCGTGTCGGACGTCAAATACACACGGTTTGCGTCGGCCGACAGGGGCGTCGGCCGCTACGGAAAAAGTTAATCTGCTCTAGTTGGCCAGCCTGATACCGGGCTATGCCTGCGAACCACGCACGCATGGGAGTATTGGTACAGTTTGGGCGCAACGGACGGTTTGACCGCTCGTGCCGGCACTGAGTAGTGGTTCACTTTGGTCGTCACGCAAAGCTTTCCCGCCGGTATCGGCACTTGCAGCAAGCTGCCAGTGGCACCCACAGGTCAAAGTGAACCACTACCCGGCACTGACTGGAAGCTGCCAGTGGCACCCTCCAGTCAAACTGTATCCGTATCCTTCGGGCTGTATTCAAACCTCGTCCGGTATAGCAACGATTGGGGCGGTCCGAATTTCGCGGACCTGACGGAGTTCGTCCGGAAACGCCATGAATCATTGACATTGCGTCAGGGGAGGCCTTAAAATGGTAAGGCGCGAGGGTGGGGGAATATCCGTGCCGGGGGTGCGGCACTGTTCATTTGCTCTTTCATCCTGCATGTTCAGTCCCTGTTTTTCCGCGCGGGCGGCGCGAGAGGAAACCGAGGAGAAGAACCATGACTCGTTCGATGAAGTCGGTCTTGGCAGCCTGTTCGCTGTCGGTGTGTATCGCATCAGTTGTGACGATTGCCTCATGTGTACAAAGCGTTGACCTGAAGCTCCCAGCGCTGAACGGCGGTGCAACCGTTTCCGAAGGCCGAACCAATGCCGCGCGAATGCTCGTGCAAGGCACCACCTTTCTCGTCGACCTGGTTCAGTTCACCGGCGCCGGCACCCAGGATCCGTGCTATCCGTTCGGGGGTCCCGGCCATGCCCCTTGGAAGTCACGGCTTGCCGCGCCCGTGGTAGTGACCTCGGACTTCAAGAAGAGCGAGTACGATCTGCTCGCGAAATCCGCCTCGGGCGAAACGGATTACGTGCTGTCGGTTCGCGTGGCGTATCCTAGGAGCGACCCGCACTTCACGCAGGTGGAGTTCAACTTCCGCGCCGTCAGCCCGTTCGAGACGAACCACGTTGCGGGCGGGAGCCAACCGCACTATCTCGTGGACGAAGCTGTATATACATCCAACGACGTCACTCCGGCGGATCGCAGCCTCATCGATCTGGCAGGCGGCGACTATGCCATCCTCGTCGTCGGCCTGGAGTTTGAGGGCCTTGCCGGTCATTGCGAACCCAGCACGAAAGCCTACATGAACGGCCTCGGCACGACGGGCTGGGTTGCCTTCATGCGTGACAACGCTCACCTCAGCGGACGCTTTTATGCTATTCGGGGCGCTATGACCGGCGCACCACGGGCGTTGACCGACACACCTCCTCCGAGCGACGATGCCGACTTTCTATCGGTGCAGGTCCGCGGCGACCAGTTCGACGCGCTGAGCACGAACCCGACGTTGCTTTCGGATCCGCCGCCGATTGAGATCTGCCCTCAGGCTGGGGATCACTACGCCATATTGGATCTTTCAAACCGTGATGAGACCCTTGGGCCGGAGCCTGGCCGAGGCGGATTCGCGTTTGTGATGCGCAATACGGGATTCGCCAACAACAATAAGGTTGTTGTCAATCCGTCCGCGAATCCCGGCAACCCGCCGGCGGCCGGCAACAAGATCAGCGCTCCCCTTTCGGGTTATGATGAGCCGGCCCTTCATGCGGCAGGTCTGGTCAACCATCCTGGGGCATCGGACCATTCATTGACCGGCCCACAAGGCGTGCATGAGATCGCCATTTCGGTTTTCTTCATCCATACGTGGGATGAGTGTCTTGAGGAGTTGACGGCGGAATACGTGTGTACCGACGTGACGCCGCAGGGGCCGCGGGATCGGTGGGTCATTCACAATCCTAACTCGATTGACGTTCTCGTGAACTGGGAAGTGGTGCTCCCCGCCCAGTCCGGCGGTCTGACGGCGACACCTGGCGACACTTATTTCTGGACCGATTCCGCCATGGGGCCGGGCAGTAGTCTTTCCATCATGTGGGACTGGGGCGCCGGTCTTATGAGCGCTGCTGCGGCATGGGGACCTGCTGTTGTCTGGTGCGGCAATCCGTACGAGCCGTTGACGGTGGAGTACCTTTGCACCGAGGAAGGCGGGGTACAGTTCACCTATTCGAACTATTGGACCATCCACAACCCCCATGCATACCCTGTTGACATCGAATGGGAAGTCGTATCGGCCGGCGATCCACTTTCTCCCCGGACCGGCAACCTAACTGTGCCTCCCGGGGACACTGTGCTTGAGACTGAGACACATTCCTCACTCCCGCCTAGCGAGATTACGATCACCTGGGACTGGGGCGCCACGACGTGGAACGCCTCCGCAAGTTGGGTTGTTATGGAATGGTGCCCAGAGGCGCCGTAGCGTCGGCCCCGTGTGGCCGACGGGGATGCTTGGTTTGTTTTCACCCCACACCCTCAAACGCTGACCGCTTGCTTACGCGCGCGGCACTGGACATTGGCTGCGCAATATTCCATTTGAAGATTGAATTGGCTTGGATGTTCGCGCCAGTCAGACGGTGCAGGAGAACCCTACCACCACGAAGGTCACAAATGCCGCGGCCTCCATGCAGCAGAGCGCCAACGCCGCAATGGCGAACGGCCGATCCGGCGCCTTACGGATTGCCCTGATAGACGCATTCAGCCCGAGCGGCAGGCCGATCAGCATCGCGCCCGTACCGAGCGCCGCAAGCGGGTGCCCTCAGCAGAACGCCCGACTCAAGCCGTAACCTGCCAGTGGTATCAATGAGATGAGCAGCGCCACTTTGCCGGTCATGCTATTTGCCCAAAAAGTGCCGCGGCATGGCCGCGTTGCCGCGACCATGCCACGTTTTAATCCCACTTCCATCGCGTGATGGAGTATAGGCTCGGATCGCCGGTTTGGCGGCAACCATCCCGCAGCAACCAGTTCGCAGGAATCAACCTGCTGCAATCGCCTTCCCGAACGCCCCCGTTCCAGCGCCGTATGCGAACTTGTAGCCTTGCTCAGCCAGCACCCATTCCAATGCGGCGATCGCGCCGACGGTATCGACCGCATCGACGTAGCCCATGTGGTTGAGGCGGATGATCTTGCCTTTCAGGTGGGCCTGGCCGCCGGCGACATGGATGCCGTACTTGCTTCGTAGCGTCTTGCGGAGGGTGCCTTCGTCCACGCCGTCCGGAACCATGACGCCCGTGACGGAATCGACCGGATCCTTGGCGAGCAGCTTCAGGCCGAGTGCTTCGAGGGCGGCGCGGGTCGCCTTCGCCAGCAGAGCTGTCCGCGCCCAGACGTTCTCGATGCCTTCTTCCTTGATCTGGTTCAACGTGAACTTCAGGCCGCTGACCATCTGATTGTTCGGCGTGAACGGCGTGTCGAAGCCTTCCATGCTCTTGCGGTATCGCTTGAGGTCGTTGTAGAAGGCGGGTGGCTGGTGCGAGTCGATCACCTTCCACGCCCGATCACTGACGCCCACGACTCCAAGGCCCGGCGGCAGCATCAGCGCCTTTTGCGAACCTGTTACCGCGATATCGATACCCCATTCGTCCATCTTGAAGGGGATCGTTCCGATCGACGTAATGCCGTCCACGAGGCAGAGGGCGTTGTTGTCCTTGCAGACCTTGGCGATCCCCTGCGCTTCGCTGAGGGAGCAGGCACTGGTCTCGGAATGGACGAAGATGACCGCGCCGATGCCTGGGTTCTCTTTGAACTTCTGGGCGATTGCTTCGGCCTTGAAGCCGTACCCGTAGTCCTGCTGGTATTCGATGTGGGGAATTCCATAGACTTTGAGGATATCCCGCCACCGCTCGCCAAACTTGCCCGCGTGGCAGACCAGGGTCTTTGAGTCCTTCTTGCAGCAACCGATGATTGCCGACTCCATCGCCATTGTGCCGCTACCGGTCACAACGAGCGGCCGCGTCTTGGTGCCCATCACATAACCCAGGAGTTCCACGCACTCCTGAAGTGTTTCACGGAATCCCGCCGTACGGTGGTGATCCAACGGCTGAGCCATCGCCAGCAGGGCATCGGGGCTAACCATCGTCGGGCCGGGTGTAAACAGACGTAATTTCATCATGGTGCGATCCTCCGATTGCAGCAAAAAAGGGTCCACCTGGCGGCATCGCAATCCGTGTGCCACATCCAAGCGGCGAATACGCCAATATACCGCCCCGGAAGGCACCCTCAAGGCTCCCTGGAGGGCGATAGCAACGGCGGGAGGCAATATTGGCGTCCTTGGCTATCAGGAAATAGGGCTAGAAAACATTTATGTTGACTTCTAGATCAACTTTTCCTACGATTCTGCCCGAGATGAGAAGACAGGAGACAGGATACCCATGAAATGCGAAAAGCGAGATTACATCAGAGGCGAAACCGTCGAACTGGGAGGCGTGCGTTACGCGATCCTGCCAGAGCGTGTGCTCTCCGAATTGTGCCAACGCGCGGGAGTTGAGTTCGAGCCGACACGGCCGGCGTCGGATTCCAGTGAGACCGGCCTGCACGACGCGGGGCTCGACGGTCACGCGTTGGCACGTCGCCTGACTCTGCGGCGCAAGCGGGCGGGTATGACGCAAGCGGCGCTGGCGCGAAAGGCCGGAATCCGAGTGGAAACGTTGAATCGTGTGGAGCGAGGCCGCACAACGCCTGATTTTTCGACGATTCGAAAGCTGGTCACAGCGATGGGCCAAGCGGAAGTCGAGATGGAGTTCGAGTCAACCGTCGGCCGTGCCGCAAGCAAGGAGTCAAGAGATGCCAACAACAATAACGCGTGAACAAGTGATCGAGAAAGTCTGCGAACTGGCAGCGGAGCAGGCGGGCATGGACCGCGATGAAGTCTCCGTCGAGATGCATCTGTACAACGACTTGCAGTTCGACAGCCTCGATCTGGTCGAATTCACGATGACTATCGAGGACGAGTATGGCATGAGCATTACAGACGAGCAGGCTGAAGGCGTTAAGACAGTCGGCAACGTAGTCGAGGTGCTGCTGCCGCTCCTGCAGATCAACGCCTAGATAACATGAGCGGGCGGGGTCCGGAATGCGGCACGCGGCACGCAGCCAGCAGTATCGTGTTCACGGAAGTAGTCACCAAGCCCTGCGATCATCACCCTCAGGACTCTCACTGTCTCCCGATGGGAGGGCGTGAAGCCCTCGCCTTCAGGCGACTCCTTAA
>CAZTAR010000136.1:0-10643 GCA_964611695.1 uncultured Planctomycetaceae bacterium
CATCACACGCAATTGCACATACACCGACACCGCATCCGCTCTCGATGTGGAGAACTCGCCTTTCGCGATTGGTGGTTTCTTTCTGCTTCTTGTGGGTCGCTGCCGGCTGTTCGCGGGGAGCAAACTGGCAAGCGGCCAACTGGTGGAAGGAGTCACCACAAGCCGCTCCTGCCGAGCAAACCGCCGCAGTCACCCCATCGCCCGAGGAGCCCCCCCCGGCAGATCCTCAGCGGCCTCTGGCGTATTCCTACCCCGACACCCCCCCCGTCCTTGATGCCAAAAACCTGAATACCTTCGTCATCAGCTTCAAGCATCATCGCCGCCTCGTCTTACTCGATTTCTGGGCCTCGTGGTGCAGGCATGGCAAGGCGGAGCTTGCCGACATGGCTCGACTCCAGGAGTTACTCGGTCCGGAAGGCCTTCAGGTCATCTCATGTTGCCTTGACGAGCCGGAGCACTGGGCCACGCACACGGTCCCGACTCTCAATGACGCCCGAGCCAACTACCCATGCGTCGTGATTCCGCAAGCCCAGAAACGCTTTGTCAAAGAGTGGCTCGCCGTCGACTGGAGCTACGACCTGCCCGCTCGGTTCCTCGTGGACCTCCGCGCTGGCAACCCGACCGAAATGCTGGATCGTGTGTCTCTCGCAATGGCTACGGAGCATATCCGAAGCTGTGTCACGGCCGTTGACGGTGCGACGCCGGGATTGAGTGCCACCGCTTCGGCACTTCGGTTTCGGTTGATTGATGTGCGCAATGGCAGTTCCGTCTCGTTTCCCGAGATCATGGTGGACCCGGCCGACCCTGCGGAGTTGGCCAGACAGGCTGTCGCGCTCCTCGATGCCGAAATCGACCGGCGACTCAATCTGCGAATCGCCGTCTCCCCCTTCATGTCCTCTCGCAGTCGAACCCACGCCAGCGCATTGGGCCTGGAGACTTCACAGCAATGTGTCGAGGCCCTTCGCAAATCGGGATACTACGACATCATCGGCCCCAAGCAGACCGAAAAAAACCTCCGCAAGATCGGCGTCACCGCCCTGGCCATTGAGTTCGATCCCGAGAACGTCAAAGCCCGCCTTGGCTGCGATTACCTCATCCTCGGCTGGCTTCGCGGTAACATTCGTCAGCCGATACTGGAGCCCGATTCCCGAGTCGTCGGTGATGGCACGACTGCTCACCCCGAGGCCGATCCCGCCTTCGACACCACGGAAGACCAAGTCGAGGACTGAAGCAGTCAAGCGTTGAGAGTGCATTCTTCGCGGTAGCGTCGGCCCCCTGTGGCCGATGGGGATAACCGGTTAACTTCCCCTTCAAAGCCGACTGCCGATTCTTGCTGACACGTGCAGATCTTCGGGTGACAACAAGAAACGGCCCAGCGAATCCAATCGCCGGGCCGTTGCCGCTGTCATCCAAACAGAATTTGATTTCGCGTTAGCGCTTCGAGAACTGGAACCGCTTCCGAGCGCCAGGCTGGCCGGGCTTCTTCCGCTCGACCTTCCGGTCGTCACGCGTCAAGTACTTCCCGTCACGCAGGGCGGGCTCGAGGCTGGAGTCCGCCTTGAGCAGTGCGCGAGCGAGTCCGAGCATGATTGCGCCGGACTGGCCGGTCTGTCCACCGCCGTGAACATTGATGAACACGTCAAACTTGCCCAACGTTTTCGTCGCCTTCAAGGGCGAGATGACATCCAGGCGGCTGCGCTCATCGAAGAAAAAGTCGTTGATCTCGCGTTTGTGAATAAGGAACTTGCCAGTGCCGAGGCGAATCCGCACGCGAGCGACCGCAGTCTTGCGGCGACCGGTTCCCCAGAAATAGCCGCCGCCCTTGTTCGGTGGCGCCACCGGCCGCGTCACTTCGGCAACAACGTGCGCGCCGGCTTCCGCCGGGGCAGCCGTATCGACCGATTCCCCTGCGACTAGGGGTGCGGCCGCTTCCGCGGCTGCCGACTCGATGGTCGGTTGAGGTGGATTCACGGGCTCCGCCGGTGCTGCGTTTTGAACCTCGGGTGACGGTGCCGCTGGCGTAGCCGCCTCGGGTGTCGCCGCGTTGGGCGGTCCAGCCTCTGGATTCTCTGGCGTCGTCGGCTGATCGGACAAGGTTGGACTCTCCTATCGGATCAATGGGTTCAACCCAGATCCAGCGTCTTACATTGCTGGGCCTGGTGAGGATGTTCACTTCCTCGATACACTTTCAACTTCGTCAAGAGCTGTCGCCCCAACGAACTCTTCGGCAACATCCGCCGAACGGCTAATCTGATGATTCGGTCCGGGTGGTTCTCCCGGAGCTTCGAATACGAAACGACCTTGCGACCCCCGGGATGGTATGAGTAGGAATCGTATTCCTTCTGCTCCGCCTTCCGCCCGGTCACTCGAATCTTTTCAGCGTTCGTCACAACTACGAAGTCGCCGGTATCGGTATGCGGGGTGTAGGTTGGCTTGTGCTTCCCCATCAGCACCGTCGCCAGCCTGGCCGCCAGTCGCCCGAGAATCTTGTCCTCGGCATCGACTACGAACCATTCGCGTTCAACCTCGCCGGTCTTCGCCTGATAGCATTTATCCGTCACAAATGACATAGTTTCCGTCCGTGCTGCACGTATGCGGTTTCAACAACACAAGAACACCGCATTGTACTTACGATGCCGGCGGCGTCAAGCCCATCACTGGGCGAAAAACCCAATTTCAATTCCGCCTTGTTTTCTCGCCTTTCGCCACTCTTGATTCCTCATTTCCCCGGCTCACTTTTCTCTCGCAAACCCTCTCTCCCCGTCGCCTTCGGTGACTTGGGAGTCACGACACGCTGCCGCACCGCGCTGGCCAAAACAGCCTCCGTCGTGGCCGTCACGCTTCGCACAGGCCCCGACAGGCCTGAGTCCGGCTTGGAAGACTGGAGGTATCGCCGAAATTCCGCGATGAGCCCCTCAAAACCTAATTCTATCGCCGGATTGACCACTGCCAGACCCACACCGTGGACGCCATCGACCCTTGAACCATGGCGACAAAGCAACCGGCAGTCTCGGTCCAGCGTCAGTCGGGTCCCGTCCGCATTGCGAATCTCGAACTCGACCCCCACCGACTCCGCCGCCCCGCTCCCGTGGCAAACCAGCGAAACCGGAACCCCCGTATCCGTCACCGCGGTGACCACCATCGCCCCGTCTCCGTGAGAGATCGCGAAGACTCGAGATATCGGGCCTATTAAGTGGTGTGCAATATCTACCGTCTCGAATATCTGATCCGCATCCACCGCCCCCTGCCCGTCAACGGTCGACTGCGTTGAGCCTCGCCGGGTTGACCGTACACACATCGAAATTGGCTCGCCGAACTTGCCGGAGTCCACCAGCCGCCGCGCCAGGCACATTGCCGGTGCAAAACGTATTGCGGGGGCAGCCAGAACGAACCGCCCCGCCAGCCTGGCGAGAGTCGAAATCCGCCCGCATCCCGAAGCTGAACCCGGAACACCCGTGATGAGCACGCCGGCGCCTGCCGCAAGACACTCCTTGATAAGACGCGTCCGATGTTGGATTGAATAATCCAAGACGACCCCCTCGGGCGCGGCTTCCTTCAACAGGCTTCCAAGGTCGGAGAACGCCCATCTGGCGCGATATCGTGCGACCTCTCGCTCCGCATTCTCGCCACAGATTGCCTCAAGGGTACAAACCTGTCCAAGGGCCTCCAACATCCAGCGCGAAGCGCCTCTTGGAAATCCGACAAATGCGACTCTCGGCAACGACACCCCGTCCCTCCCTTTTTTCATTGATGCTGAGTTTCGTGATTTGGAACCTAATCGTGGTCCACATTGTTCACATTGATTCACGGCCCGCGGGATTAGTTTTGCAGCGGCCGACCCCGTGGCTGCGGGAAAAAACAACCGTTTCTCTCGGCCGACCGGGAGACGCTCACCGCCAACCTGGCGATTTCGCTGCCCGCACCACCCAACGTGATCGGTGAGAGAAAAGTACCTCCGTCTTGCCACCGGCACGATTTCGCTATAATAAGCCTTCGCGGCGTTTCTTCCAGTTCCTAAAGACTATCCTCAACGGTCGGACCTTGAGGCAACGAGAATCGAGTTATGCTAAAAGCTGTTACACAGTTCTCCATCTTCTTGGTCAACAAGCCCGGCATCCTCTCGCGCCTTTGTGATGAACTTGCCGTAAACAAGATTAACCTTCAAGCGCTTACGCTCGTCGATTCCGTCGAACACGGCGTCTTCCGGCTTGTCGCCAAAGATCCGGAAAAAGTGCGTGGCGTCCTCAAGTCGCTCAACCTCCCCATGACCGAAACTGAAGTCTTGTCAGCCAATCTGTCCAATCGACCGGGAGCGATGTCCGACCTCTGTGCAAAGCTGAACAGCCAGCACATTAGCATCAAATATGCCTACGTCACAAGCGGCGCCGTCGGCGGACGCACGACAGGCATCTTCAAAGTGGATAACCTGAAGAAAGCCCTCCGTGTCGCGGCGCCTCGAAACGACCGTCGCAGGGAGAAAAAGGTCGTTCGTGTTAGTCGGGCAACTCGGCGATAGTTTGTGCCAACGCGGGCGCATTTCGCCCAATCCCCCCCATCAAACATCAAACAGCTTGACAGGAGGCAAGCAGTCAGCGGCGCCCATCAGTTGACCCTTAAGAACGCATTATTGTGGCTTGATGAACCGCAACGATTTGAGCTTGGAGAATACCCCCTCCTCATCTTCCGGTGTTGGCTCAAGCGCGTTCACCTCGTAGCTTGACGGCATCAGGGAAACCTGGTACCCCACCGCACTATTCAAGAACTCGCGTCGTGGCCTGTCCGACCATTCCAGCAGCACGCTCAAAATCGTCGCATTGCTTGTCCGCATCCGCTTCTCATAGTTTTCCACGAGGCGACCTCGCAACTCGTAGAGACCGCGCCACAACAACAGACGCTTCTGTTCACCATGATCGATCTTGACGATATCCGTCGATTTCATCGCGGTCCGAACCGCCTGGTCGAGTTGTGCGTCGAGCATCTCGCCCAGAATCACGCGACCAAACAGCGAGGGGCCGCTCGCCCTGCCGTCACACAACACGAACCGGACGCGCCAATCCTCTCCAGCTAATCTCATCGCGGAAGACCGCAGCATCGCAGGCGTTTGCATTCGCCCGTCAATCTGAAACCGATATTGCGAATCTAGATCACCCGGAACATGGCGGGGTAACTTGCCGTCCTGTGCGATCGCGAGGACGCTCCGCAGGATCGTCGCGTTGTAGCAGTTGATCCAGTAGGCCAGGCGACTGTCATGATCGGGAAAGAGTTGTGGTATCGAGGCCGGCCCGATTCGCTCGACGCGTGCCAGAAAACGATCCAACGATTCGCAGTCCGCCAGCAGCCGAGCGTAGTCGACGCGATCCTCAACGACGCCCCGGCTCAGCGTCAACCCCCAGTCCGACCAGTCCATCGCCAGTGGCGCATCGTCGCCCAGGCCGCCCGCCGAAGACTTGATCAGGCGAGGTCCACACCCCGCCAAAACGACGGAAAGAAACAGTCCTGTCACGAGAAGAACAACACGCAAAACGACACGTCCCTGCAAAAGGCTAGCGCTGCGTTACGGCTTCATGTTCGGGTGGTACGGGCGTCCCACCCGTACGAGATCAGGTTGCCATTACCTTGCACAGGCGAGACGCCCGTACCACCCAACCCGCACATTGAGGGGTGACAGAGCACTCGCATAGTTTCATCATTTGATCTCAAGCGCCGCGTCGACCGCGACACGAAACGTCAGCTCGACCTGCCGGGCACCCTAGACAGCCTGGTCGGGCACCCTACAGGGCATGATAGAGAAAACCTCGCGCCGTTTTCTCGCCGAGATTCCCCGCCGCCACATGGCGATCGAGAAGCGGATTCGGAGCATAGCGTGCATCGCCGTTGGTCTCTTGATAACACTCCGCCAACAAACGCTGAACGACATCCAGCCCGATGTGATCCGCCAACGCCAGCGGTCCTTCGGGGTAATGAAAACCATGTTCCATCGTAAGATTTACGTCACGCGGCAACGCGATCGTATCCGCGACCAACGCCCCCTCGTTCATGACCGCAGCGAAAACGCGCCCGAAGATCCACAACGCTCTGTCGGCAGGCACGTCCAAGGCTTCAGCCAACTCCATGAGCAGAGGCGATGGCGTCCATCCGGAAACGTCTTTCAAAGGGCATTCATAAGCCGGAGTCGATTCGCCGTTTTGATAATGATAGAAACCTCGCCCCGTCCGAATACCGAAATTCCCGTCTGACACGAGCTTCTCTTGAATCGGATTCGGCCTAAAACGAACCGCGTCACCGAGCCCATCGTGCAACGAACGAACGATCCGCAAGCTGTTGTCAACGCCGAAGGCGTCGAGCGCCTCAAATGGCCCAAGCTTGAATCCGCCGACTTCCCGTACCGCTGTATCTATCGACCGGATATCAGCCTCGCCGGTCTCAAGTAACCCCAATGCGGCCAGGAAACACGGCGCCTCGACACGGTTGCCGATGAAGCCTGGAGAGTCCTGCACCTTGACCGCGGTCTTGGCCAACTTCGCACAGACAGCTCGCGCGTTGACCAATGCCTGATCGCTCGTTGCCGGGCCCTGAGCCACCTCGACAACCTCCACCATTGCGGCGGGGTGGTAGAATCGCATCCCGAGAAATCGGCCAGCGTGTTTCAAGTCCTTCCCAAGCTCGCCGATCGACAAGCCGGAGGTACAGGACGCAAGCAGCGTCCGAGGAGAAGCAATGGCATCCAATTCCGCGAGGGTACGCCGCTTCAGATCGAAATCTTCCGGTATCGCCTCAACGATGCACTCCGCATCCTTTAGGCCTTCCATGTTCTCCGCCACATGAAGCCTAGACAGGATTTCCTCATGCATCGAGGGCGTCAGCTCACCGGCCGAAACGCGCCCGTCCAGCCGATTCGCGATCATCGCGTACGCCTGCCGCACGACCTCGGCAGTCGTGTCCAATCCCTCCACGACGAAACCCACCGTCGCCGCCGCTTCGGCAATGCCGGCACCCATCAATCCCGTGCCGACAACGCCCATCACTCGCTCACTCTTCACTGATTAACTCCAGTCTCCGACCTCTCGGCCTCTCCGCACTCACGATATCTCAACCAACCGCCATGCCATCGCCCCAATGGTCGAACCACCGGCACGACAGGGGGTAATGCAAATCCTCACTTTTGTACCAGAGACAACCCTCCGACGCCAGCCTTGGCCCCGCTGCTCCACCTGTGTGCCTCCGGGAGCGGGTCGGTCGGCAAAAAAGCGCCCTCCGCAAAAACCAGGTGAGGACCAACCTTCGCTTCCAGCGCGTGTCCTAATGACAATGTCGTAATCATGGAGCACAAACTTTCTGAAAGCTCGAATTTGCAGGAATCGGACACTGAACTCCGAATTTTTTACGAAGCCTTGACATGTGGGAGGCGCGGTCGTAAGACACCCGGTTGCAATGGACATGTTGTTGACAGTCGGATCCACGCAGGATGCGTGGACGACCTTCAGAACTGGGCCGGAGTTGCACAATAGAGACCGTATCCTCGCCGTGCGCAACTGCGGGAAGCAGTTGGGCGCGATCTCATGCAAGACCAAAGGAGTTTCGAACGATGAACAGGATGATCGCCCTTGCCGTTTTGTCCCTGATGATTGTAGTCACAGGGTGTGGCCCGAAGGGCCCGACGGCGACCGTGGACCTCAGCTACACAACGCAACCCAAAGAGCCGCTGCCCGATGAGTATATGCACATCGCCGTTCGCAACGCGAACATGGCCGGCGATACCGGGGAGTATGACCAGGACAAGTGGTCGGTCATGACCGCGGACTTGGTCCAATATAACCTCCAGCATGCCGCGGAGCAGCACAACATCCCTATTCGGCTCGTCGACCGTGAGCATCTCAAGCTGGCCATAGATGAAACAGATCTCAAGGACGCCGGTATCGTAGAATCCGATGACAGCGTCGGGAGTCGGGCAATCCAGGCTGCGTCGGCCCTCCTGACGAGTAAGGTCACCATCAAGATCGACAAGCAAAAGGGCAAGGGTCGGACTGTCAGCGCCGGGAGCATGTTTGCCTGGGCGAGAGGTGGCGGAGGATCGGTCCAGACCACCGAGGTAGATAAGGAATCTCGGAATATCACCGTCGTCTGCCAGTTCCAATTGAAAGCCAATGATGGCAGCAACAACATCATCGCGTCTCACAGCGGAAAGCCGCTTCAGGACTATTCGCGTGGCAAGACCAGCCCTTTCTTCGGCGGTAGCAAGACCGAATCAGACATGACGCCGCGTGACAAGGTCATCGGCGACATGATCGAGAAGCAACTTCGGGAGTTCATGGCGAAGTTCGTCCCGACTGAGATCGAGGCAACCGTGACGGTGAAATCGGGCAAGACCGAGATGAGTGTTGCCGGTGTCCGCGCGCTGGTCATCGATGATTACGAGACTGCATTGAATAACTTCAAGGCCGCCGTCAGCGAAGAGCCTGACGACCACGCCTCGTATTTCGGTGCGGGCGTCGCCTGTGAGAAGCTCAATCGGCCGGAAGAAGCTTTGAAATACTACAAGCAGGCTCAGTCCCTCAAGACAAAAGAAGGCAAATACGCAGATGCCGTTGACCGTGTGTCCGGCCTGCTGTAATGCCGATCTGGCGAACCGACTCGCGGCATTCGGCAACGGTCGGCCCCGGGGCGGTTTTTGGTTGTGTGTATGTTTATGTTTGTGTGAACAAGGCGCCGAGAGGTGTGATGAACGCGGCCTGCCGTTGCAGGTCCAATCTTAGGAGGACAATGACGATGAAGGTGCTCGGAACAATTGCATGTGTGGCGTTGGTCGCGGTATTCGCGATGCCCAACCTCACGATGGCTCAGGACGCGGCCGAAGCGCAAAACAAGCTCCTCTCCAAGCGGGCGGCTGAAGCCGACGCGTATCGAAAGCTGGCGGAGTGCGTGAACGGTCTGCAAATCAATGCTGAAACGTATGTCAGAGATTTCGTCACGGAGTCGGATATCATCGAGACCGACCTGGACACCTTTGTCCGAGGTATTCGTCTCGGCAAGGCGAAGTGGGATTCAGAACTCGTCTGCACGGTCGAGGCGGAAGTGACCGTCGCGAGTGTGATCCAAGAGCTCAAATCGATCCACAGCCGTCACTACAAGGGCAACTCGCTCAAGGCCGTTGATTTCGACTCGATCAAGCAATACGTGAAGAAGGACGTCATCAAGGCTTACGGCATGGGCGCCCCACGGCCAGACCTTCCCCCAGACATCCCTGGTGGAGACATCGACGTTCCCAGTGGCGTGGTTCTCCCCGACCCGATCGTTCCTGACATCTGGAAAGCCATCGGTCCCCAGGAGAGGCTCATGGCGGTTCGTGCCGCCCGTGTCGATGCGATGCGCCGGCTCGTCGAACGGATCAAGGGGCTTCGCATCAACAGCGAAACGTTGGTTCGAGACTTCGTGGCCGAGTCGGATGTGATTACGACCGAGGCCCGCGCCACACTCGTGGGCGCGCAGGAAGTCGGCATGCCCTATTACCACCATGACGACCTGATTGCCGAGGTGACGATGGAAGTTCCCGTCCAGTCCGTCATCACCACCATCAAGCGGCTGCACAAACGCCACTATAAAGGCGACAGAGTCAACGCCATGGACATCGAGAAAATCACTCAGCATCTCAAGAGCCAAACCTTCAAAGCAACAGGCATGGGCGTGCCGAGGCCTCAGGCAATCCAGATTGCCGCCACAAAGGTCCAGATCAACATTCCCGATTGGGCCGGTAAGATGATCCGAGCCGAGGGCAGCGGCGTACCTCCAGCAGAGATGGCGGGGACGCCTCAGGGCAAGCTCATGGCCGCCCGAGCCGCGGAACTCGATGCGAAGCGCAAGCTCGGAGAACGCGTCATGGGATTCATGATCGACTCAAGCACCTCGGTTCGCGACTTCGTGACACAGCACGACGAAATCAACACTCAACTCGCCGGTTTCATGACAGGCGCCTATGTCAAGAACACTTCCTACGACAGCGACGGCACCGCGACCGTCGTCGTCGAGATGCCGGCCATGCCGGTGTGGGAAGCCCTCCATGTTTACATCCGAATGGCGAGAATGTAGAAACCGCCGGAACACAGATTAGACGCGTCCTCGACAAGCGGAGACAATGCCGCTTGTCGGGGATGCGGCTGGAATGAAGCTGATTCTCAGAGGAGTAAGCCATGCTCAAGAAGCTGACCTGCGTGTTACTGACTGTTGCCTTTGCAGTCTTCCTCGGCGCGTGCGCCGAAAAGGACATCAAGACTACGCATAAGGAAGAGATCCAAACCGAATCCACCCCCACGGACGTCTCCCCCGGCGAGATGATCGTGGAATAACGTGAGGCCATCGGGGCCCTTTCCGATCGTTGCTGCAATCGTGAAGATCGTGAAAATCAGAGCCGTGACCGTCAGGGAGCGGTCCTTGCACGGATGTGAGGGCCCTCACTGTTGGACGATGGCCGGTTGCGGACGCGCGCGGTTCCGAACGGAAACGCAAGTGTGCCACTGACGGCTTGCCCGCCAGTGCTGAGAGCGCGTGTACCACCGGCGAATCACTTGTCGGGTGACGATTCCAAAGCTGCCGGCCTATAGCGTTTCACGTTGATATGTGGCACCGGCGTCTCGCCGGTGAGGCAACGG
>CAZTAR010000137.1:0-10586 GCA_964611695.1 uncultured Planctomycetaceae bacterium
CGGTGGAAGCAAGGCGGCCGAGTGCCGTTGCCTCACCGGCGAGATGCCGGTGCCACATATTTACGTGAAACGCTATATAGAATCGAGAGTGCATGATTCGCCGAAGCGTTGTCCCCCCGTGACCGAAGGGGATGACGGGCTTGCTCGCCTCGTACGAAGTCGAATGGTGACCACTTGCTGATGCGCGCGGCTCGGATTACCTCGGGGGGCAGCTGCATCCACCTGCAAGGTTGGGGGGTATCAGAGTGGGTGGACGACCTGCCGAACCCGCTGTGTTGAGGAGCCCTTCAATGGATCGACGAGCATTTGTTGGCATACACGTCGCGACCTTGACGGGTCTGGCGTTTATCTTCGCCGGGTGCGCCGCCACGCAGCAGCCGCCATGCCGAGAATCGGCCGTGGGGCAATCTGCCGAAGAGACTGCGGCTGGAACAGGCGATGCCAAGGCAATCCAACGAGAAGACCAAACGGCCAAAACGCCTGGAGAGCAAACATCCGCAGGTCGATCACGGCCGATGCGGAATCGTCGTACCCCGCCTCGGACAACGCGCGTCTGGCACCAGCATAACGCCGGAACGGGCACCCGTTTGCGTGAGATCGACATCCACAAGGTGTCCGGCGCATGTCAGAATTGTGGTCACGACATCCGGGATAACAAGAGCGGAGTCTGCCCGCGATGCGGGGCTCCGTTCCTTATCGAACCCGAAAAGATCGAGCCCGAGAAGACCAAGCCCGAGATCACGGATGGCGCCGGTTAACGGGAACGGGTGCTTACGAGACGCAAACTGCAAGGATCACCACTCGACACCGAGCATCAGGCAATTCAGCCCGCTGCCGATCCCGCAGCAAGCGACGCGATGGCCTACCTGGAGGAAGCCGCGCTCGTCGGCGATCGCGGCGGTGATCGGCAGCGACACCGTGCCGATGTTGCCGAGAAACTCGAAGGTTTGGAAGTCCCTCTCGATCGGCACACCGATGGTGCGCATGACGGCCTCGCGGTGCGGCGCGCCGACCTGGTGGCAAATCGTTCGGTCAATGTCGTCGGCGGTCCAGCCCATCTCACTAAGGAATGCCTGCCACGTCTCGACGCCGAGCTTCACGCCGTGTTCCAGGACCGACGCGGCATCCGTCCGCATTCGCATCGACTCCGTCGCGGGTAGGCCGGTGACCGGCCCCCAGGTGCAGAGCCGATGGTGTGCGGTGTTGGCGCGGATCACGCCGCCGAGCAATGCGTGCCCGCTCGGTGCCATGGACTTGTCACATACGACCATGCCGATCGCCCCACTTCCGCCGGTGAGCGTCGCGAGAGAAAGCCGAAGCTTCTCCATCTCGCGTTGCCGCAACATACGTTCGATCGTCAGGTCGACGATCTGTCTGGCACTCTCACAGGAAACGACGAGACCCGCCTTGATGTGTCCGAGCTCGATCGCGTTGGCGACGTGGACGATGCCGTTGACGACGCCGAGGCACGCGTTCGAGAGGTCAAGAATCTCCGCGTCGGCTCCGATGCCCAATCGATCCGCGACCTCACAGGCCGTCGCAGGCTCGAGGTTGTCGCGGCAGACGCCGCCGAAGATCACCATGCCGATGTCGCCGGGCGAAACGGCCGATTTCTCCAGCGCGCCGGCCCCGGCCCGTGCCGCGCCGTCGGCCATCGTCGTGCCGGGATCCCAGTAGCGGCGTTCGCGAATGCCGGTCAGTGCTTCGAGTTGGCCAACTTGCAGGTGAAGGTCGCGATATAGCGGCTCCAACCGCTCTTCGAGGGACTTCGAACTCACCACGTTGGGCGGCAGTTCATAGGCAATCGACTCAATTGAGACACGAGAGTATCGCATGGGCGCCCCCGATTTGTTCAGCAATCATCACTCGCGTTCCCGCGGCGCCAGTACAACGGACCGCCCGTTGGCCAAAACATACTTGTACCCGGTTGGGCAGCGAGCGTCGAGGGCGCACCGCACAAGGGAATGGACCCACTGATCGGTTTGAGTTTCTCAGGCGGAGATATCGACGTGCGGAATACCGTCATCGTCGATCGACACGCCGGTGATGTTGGCCTGCGGCTCTTCGGTGTGTTCTTCCGGCGGGGCGTCGTGGCGACCCTGGCTGCCCTGGCCGCCGGTTTCGGCGTGGACCTGTGTGTCGGCGTCGGTTTCTTCGACTTCCAAAACGGCATCAGGGCCGCCGCGTGTCTTGTTTGCCGCGTCGGCCCTGGCATTTCTTTCGGCGTCAGTATGGCGTGCCTGCTCGGCTTGTGCCCCCCCCGATTGCAAGATCGACCCAATGGAATGGGGGGGGATCGCGGACATAGCTAGATCCTGAATTCCTTGTCTCGTTGTCTGAGCTGAAACCGGAGGCGATCTACGATGGCGGAGTGCATTTGGCTGACCCTGCTCTCAGAAAGATCAAGCGTCGTCCCAATCTCTTTCATCGTCATTTGCTCGTAATAGTATAAAACCAGAATCAATTGCTCCGTCGGTGTCAACCCTTTTTGGATCAGACGTTTGAGATCGGTCTTCTGCACCTCTTTCACGGGGTTGCTGGCCCGCTCGTCGCGCAGGACATCGACCTCGGACACCTCTCTGGAGGAGTCGCCGCCGAAGGCCTTTCGAGAAAGCGAAGTCATGGAGACCGCATTGGCGTCTCGCGACATCCGCTTGAACTCGGTGGCCGAGACGCCAATTCGCTCTGCCACCTCACGACTGCTGGGAATCCTGCCGAGTTCGCTTTGCAGGATTTTCGTGGCGTTTTGGATTCGTTGAGACCGATTTCGGACAAGTCGCGGCACCCAGTCCATTGATCTGAGTTCGTCGAGAATTGCACCGCGGACGCGCGGCGAGCAGTAGGTCTCGAACTTCACGCCGCGTTCGAGATCGAAGGCCTCGATGGCGTCAAAGAGGCCGAACATGCCCGTGGAGATGAGGTCGTCGAGTTCGACCTCGGTAGGCAACTTCGCATGGATCCGCTCAGCGTTGAACCGAACAATGTGGCTGTATCTCTCGACGAAGTAGTTCCTCAACTCCTGCGTCGGCTTCCGCCGGTACTTCTTCCACAATGTGTCGATGTCAACATCAGTGGTCGCGAGCATAGACTCGACTCCCTTTGTGCGGCGTTCACCGGACCTACAACAGTCCAGTTCTCGTCGCAGTCACACGACCGTCGGGTCAGAACGGCCTAGGATGCTTCAACTTTACCGGCGACTTCGACGGGCGCGTTCTCATCGCCCTCGAATGTGGGAACGTTGTCTCGAACAACGCACACACCGATCCAGCCGGCCAGCGAACCAAGGATGAAGCCGCCGAGGAGTCCAAGCAAAGCTCTCGTCACAATATGGGGAACGGGATTGCCCGCGAGCAATCCACAGACAATCATCGCGCTGAAGAGTAAGAGTCCAAAGCATGCACCACAAAGTCGCGACACGTTAGCAGCGTCCCACCAAAATTTTTTCGGGCCTCATCCACATTGGGATCGGCAGGCCCAAGCGCGCGATTCAGTTGAAAAAGCGAAACACTCTTCGAAAGAAACCGGGTTTTGAGGCGCCGCCACAAACAGAAAGAGCCACCCGCTCTGCCAGTACTGTTACGCCCCTCGCGGCGTCAGAGCGGGGATACTTCACGACAAACGGGACCCGCTGTCGGACGGCCAACTGCACGTGCCGGTCCTGGAGGATGCGTCCGGCGCATTCGATTGAGACCCCCAAAAACCGCGCGGCCACCGAACTGACCCGATCAACGACGAGCCCGGCCTCACGATCGGTGTTCGCCAGATTGACCACAAGCTTCATCGGCGGGGGTTGCGGAGCGCGACTCAAAGCCTTGATCAGTGCGTAGGCATCGGTGAGCGCGGCGGGTTCGGGCGTGGTGACAACGAGCAGATCGTCGGCGGAATGGGCAAATGCCAAAACATTGCGCGAGATGCCGGCGCCACAGTCGAGCAGGACAACATCCGACTGCGATTCGAGCTTGCCCAACTCTTGAATCAGCCGGTGCCGCTCGAATTCGCTGAGGTCGGCGATGGATGCCAACCCCGAAGCGCCAGCAATCAGTCGAAGGTTTCGTCCGACCGGCGCGGCCACCTCATCCAAGGTGTGTTTCCCTTGAAGGACATGCGACAGGTCATAGCGCGGACGAACGTTCATCAGGACATCCACATTGGCTGTGCCAAGATCGGCATCCACCAACGCGACGTGAAGTCCGCGACTCGCGAGACAAATCGCCAGATTCACAGCGATGTTCGTCTTTCCCACGCCTCCCTTGCCGCTCGCCACGGCGATGACCCTTGCCGAACGTCGTCGCCGCACGGCCAAAGCGGGAGGCGCCGCGCGCAATTCGACGAGCCTCCGTAACTCCGAGGCTTGATCCTTCGGAATCGCACTCATGCCACGAGCCCTCCAGCCGAGGCGAACGAGCCACTGGCCGTCGCAACGAGCCCATGCGCCGACTCCTCGCCGCGGCTATCAGGTTGCTCGGCCGACGCTCGCTCACTGTCTTTCCCCAAGATCAACTGTGCAACACGCTTTGCGCTGCCCTCTTCGATGTCGCTCGGGACAGCCTGCCCGTTTGTCAGGTATGAGAGCCGCATGTCAACGGAGTTCAGTACGTTCAGCATCACGCCGAGCCCCACGGCTTCGTCGAGCTTCGTGAAGACGAGGTGTTTCGCGCCCAACGACGAGAAATTCTCGATCGCCTCGCGGATGGCGGATTCGCGGCTCGTCGTTGACAGAACGAGATGAACCTGGTCGGGACTCGCCGCCGCCAGGAATTCGGCCAACTCCGTGATATGCGGTTCGTCTCTCGGACTTCGACCGGCGGTGTCGATCAAAATCAGATCAACGTCGGAAAGCTGCCGCACAGCCTTTTGCATCTCTTCGGACGTTACGACCGGCACCAACGGGACATCCAGAATCCGCGCGTAGGTCTTCAACTGTTCGACGGCCGCAATGCGGTAACTGTCAATCGTAATCATGCCGACGCGTTTGCCCTCGCGCAAACGCATCGTCGCGGCGAGCTTCGCGATGGTCGTCGTCTTGCCGACGCCCGTGGGACCGACCATCGCCACGATCATCGGCCCGTCCTTGTCGGCCATCCGGAGCGGTTCGGCAGGCGGAAGCATTTCGCAAACAGCTTGTCGCAACTCGTTTTGAATCCACGCGTGCTGAGCAGCGTCACCTTCGGCGGCGGCAGAGGCGGAGGCGGAGGCCGAGGCGGAGTCTGTGGCACAGGCGTCCCCCCTGTGTTCACGCACCGGCGAGACGCGGGCACCGCACGGGCTGTGATTACCGTCGTTAGGCGCTGCATCACCCCGATCGTCGGTCACGGCATGGTCTGGCTCGCCGGTAGCCTCTGCCGCATCTCCACCGGCACTGCGGTGCAGCCATTGACGCGACAGACGTTGGACGAGTTCTAGCGCCAACTCCTCGGCAACGTCCTGCCCAATCAAGTGCGAATAATATTCGATCAACTCCTCCGGCAGCTTAGGCAACTGCTCCCGTTCCGCGCGACGGAGGAGGTTCTCGACCATGGAACGAATATCATCGATTTCACGCCGAAGGCTAGAATCAACCTGTACTCCGGTCGCTTCTGAATCACATGCATTAAAAACAACCTCGGATTGCGTTAAGACCGCGCCAGCACCTCTGTGGTACCGGCGTCCCAGCCGTGGAGACACAGGCGAGACGCCTGTGCCACAAACCTGAGATGGGCTCTGGGTGGTCTCCGATTCGAGTGCCTCACTTATCGTCTCACCGGAACGGGCTGGCGGGGATATCTTTGACTTGCCATACGCCTCTTGGATGACGGGGTTGGGCAGCGGCCGAGGGCGCGGTGGATCCTTCTCATCCTGGTTGTTCGCAGCAGCCCTCATCTCAGACAGCCGTGGATCGTTGGATGCGGTCACCTCCACGACCGACTTGGAGCCGATTCCGAAAAGGCCGCCGCGTTTGATCGTCCGCGTGTGGAGAATCACCGCGTCGCGTCCCATGTCGTTCTTGACTCGTGTCAGTGCATCATGCATTGACCGGGCTTGGTATGTTTTCAGCTCCATCTTTTACCGCCACCATTCCGTGTGTCCGGACGCTCACGCCCCGGACGATTTCGTTGTAACCCAGCACCGCAACATTGGGCAGTGCGACTTCGATCAACCTTCGAACCCACTGGCGAACCTGCGGGGACGCCAGAATCACGGGTTGTCTTCCTTCGGCCTTGGCCGCGCCGGTTTCCAATTCGCCGCGAATGGCCGCGATCATCTTGTTAGTCAACGCCGGCGGCAGCGTCAAGTACGAACCGCGATCGGTCCGCTCGACGTGCGCGTTGATCGCATCTTCAAGACCTGGATCCAGCGTGATGCCGTGGATGGTCCGTTCCGGCGTGACGTGCTTTTCGCAGATCGTTCGAGCCAGGGCGTTTCGCACGTATTCGGCCAGGACATCAGGGTCCTTCGTTCTGCCCGCCCAGTCGCCGAGTGTTTCGAGGATTGTCTCCAAATCCCGAATCGCCACGCGTTCGCGTAACAGGTTTTGCAGCACGCCGCGAACTTCACCCACCTTCATCACCTCGGGAATAATCTCCTCAACCAGCTTCGGGCTTTGTTCCCGAAGGTTGTCGATCAGCCGCGTCACGTCCTGCTGCGTCAGCAACTCGGGAGCATACACGTTGATGATCTCGGTGATGTGCGTCGCCAACACGCTGGTCGGCTCGACGACGGTGTAGTTGCGATGCTCGGCGGTGGCGCGTTGATCCTCCGGCACCCAGATCGCGGGCAGGCCGAAGGCGGGTTCCTTCGTCTCGATGCCGTGCATCACTTCGCTCACAACGCCGGAATCGATCGCGAGCACATGGCCCGGCATAAGATCGGCCGTCGCAATCGTGGCGCCACGGAGTTTGATGGTGTATTGGTTCGGCTGGAGTTGGACGTTGTCGCGGATTCGAATCGGCGGAACAATGATTCCCAAGTCCAACGCCATCTGCCGCCGGATGTTCGTGATGCGATCGAGGAGGTCACCGCCCTGTTTCTTGTCCACGAGACGGATCAGCCCATAGCCGACCTCGAGTTCCAAGGCCTCGACGTTCAGGCAGTTCTCGATTCGCTCGGGCTCTTTGGGTTTGGTGGCTTCTGTCTTCTGAGCGGTCCGTTGCTCTTTGCGGGCCTTCCCAAACAACAGATATCCGAGGCCACCCACGCTGCCTGCCAGCAGAAGCAAAGGCGCGGTAGGCAGAGGCGTCAGTGTCAGGACGAGCAAGAACGCCGCGGCGAGCATCAACGCGATCGGACGAGAGGTAAGTTGTGCCACGAGTTCCTCGCCCATGTTTGTCTTGGCGGCGGACCGCGTGACGATCATGCCTGCGGCGATTGAGACGAGGAAGGCGGGAATCTGTGCCACGAGGCCGTCACCAATGGACAGTCGGGTAAAGCGTGAGAGGCATTCCATAATGCCGATATTCTGCTCAACCATGCCGACATAGATGCCGCCCAGGATGTTGACGATCGTGATGACGACGCCGGCGATGGCATCTCCCCGCACGAATTTGCTGGCACCATCCATCGCACCGTAAAAATCGGCTTCGTTCGAGATGTTGTCTCTCCGCCGCCGGGCTTCGCCCTCGTCGATCAGGCCGGCGGAGAGGTCGGCATCGATGGCCATCTGCTTGCCTGGCATGGCATCTAACGTGAAACGCGCGGCCACTTCGGCGATGCGCGTCGCGCCTTTGGTGATCACAACGAACTGAATAACCGTAATAATCACGAAGATGATTACACCGACCGCCAACGAACCCGCGGCAACGAATGAGCTAAACTGCTCGATCACGTGTCCGGCGGCAGTGAGTCCCTGATCGGCATTCGTGAGGATGAGGCGCGTTGTCGCGGTGTTCAGAACGAGTCGCAACAGCGTCATCGATAGAAGAAGCGACGGAAACGCGGAGAAATCGAGCGGGCCGTTCAGGTACATGACAGTCAGCAGGACCACCGCGCTCAGTGTGATGTTCGCAATGAGCAACACGTCGAGGATCTGGGTCGGCAACGGGATCAAGATGACAAGCACCAATGACATCGCCAGCGCGGGGAACACGAGCGCGCGGTTGTCATGCACGAACGAGATTGCCGTGGCGATGGGTGTTTGTGGAGGCGTCTTTGCCATGTTCCGTTAAACTGTCAATCGTTTTTGGTGCCACTGGCGGCTTGTCCGCCAGTGCATCGTTCCCTCTTGCAGGCACTGGCGGCTTGTCTGCCAGTGCATCGTTCACTCTTGCAGGCACTGGCGGGCGAGCCGCCAGTGGCACCCGATACGTTAGTGGCACCCGATACGTCTCACGGGTACTTCAACAACCTCTTGTCGCGGCGTCACTCACGCCGCGGGCGCTCGGGTTCGTCTCTTTGCCTTTCCGGACAACTCATACACGTAAGCGAGAATTTCGGCGATTGCCTTGTAGAACCGCTCCGGCACCTCTTGGCCGACATCAACTAGTTTGTAAAGTGATTGTGCGAGCGCCTTTCGTTCGACAATAGGTATTCCGTGTTCCATGGCGACTTCGCGAATCTTGCGCGCGAGGAGGTTTTGCCCTTTCGCCACGACCGTGGGCGCATGCATCGTTTTAGAGTCATACTTAATCGCGATCGCATAATGCGTCGGATTCGTCACCACCACATCCGCCGTCGGCACCGCACTCTTGATTCGCTGGACGGCCGCGGCGAATTGCATCTTTCGCCGACGCTGCCTGATAAGCGGGTCGCCCTCCATGCGGCGCATCTCCTCCTTGACCTCCTGCTTGGACATTCGCAGGTCTTTTTCGTGTTTGTACTTCTGCCAGGCGAAGTCAAAAAAGGCGAGAATCAGGAGAACCACGGCGAGTTGAAGACCGACATCGAACAGCACCGTCGCCAGAACAACCGCCTGGTGCCATCCACCGATAGCGAGCGCCAGGAGGATGTCGTCCAGGCGATCCTTCACCGCAAAGTAGAAGACGATACTCACCAGGGCCAGCTTCACGAGATTCATGGCAAACTGCATCAGGATGCGCGTGCTGAAGAGACGTTTCACGCCGTTGGCGGGGTTGAGCTTGTCGAGCTTGGGAATCAGTGGGTGCGTCGTGAATAATATGCCGACCTGGAGAAGATTGGCGGCAATCGCGGTAATCAGCACACAGAAGATAATCGGCCCGGTGGCGCTCAAAATCGTCAGGCCGGCCGTCGCCACGAGCACGGGAAGATCCACGCGCGACGCGTCGGTGGGCCCCTCGATAAAGAGTTGTCCCTTGACGATCTTGAGCAGCTGCGCCATGAGATTCGGCGCGAACCATCTCAAACTGAGCATGCCCATGACGAGAAGAATTGCGGACGAGAAGTCGCCGCTCTTGGCAACCTGGCCGCGCTCTCTGGCCTCGGACTTCCGTCTCGGCGTCGGGGCTTCAGTTTTGTCGCCGTCGTCACCCGGCATTGATCGCTACCTCGGAGAGGTGTTCAAACAACAAACCAACCTGATCCAGGCCGGTAAACAGGGCGTCCGTCATCAGATCGCCGGAAAAAGAAATCGTTGTCGCCACCATCACGAGCGCTGTCGCAATCTTCAAGCTGAAGCCGACCGACAGCACATTCAATTGCGGCATGGTCTTGGCGATGAAGCCCATGATCAGCGATGTCAACAACAGGGCGAGAATGACCGGTCCCGCCAGCCTCACGGCCATCTCGAAGATACTCTGAAGCATGGCGATCATGAATTCCGCCAAGGATGTGTCCACGAACAACGTCAGCGGAGGCACTGTGCGGAAGCTGCCAAGCAGGACATCCAGAACAGCCATGTGTCCCCGAAGTGCGAAAAACATCATCAAGGCGGCGAAGTACCAGACCTGGTCGAGCACCGTCATGTTCATGTCCATGACCGGGTTGAACACCTGCCCCGCCGCGAGGGCCGACTGGTGACTGACGACTTTGCCTGCAACCTGCACGGCAAGAAAGATCACGCTCGCCCCGAGCCCGAGGACTTCCCCGATGACCAATTCGCCGACCATGCCCACGGCAACTTGGCCAAGCGTCAACGAACGCGGCAACGCCTGGGCCACCAATGGAAAGACCATCAGTGAAAGCGTCACCACGAACCAAACCTTGATGACTCTCGGGATTTGGTTGCTGGCGAGCATCGGCACGCCGAGCATAATGCCGGAAACACGGGCGACGACCAGGCAAAAGGCCGGCAGCAGCATCTCGAATTGCAGTAGTTCCAGCGGCAACAGTTGATCGTCCTTTGTGTGTGCTCATCGTTGAAACAGAAGCTGCTATCTGATTAGCCCTTTGGCCCACGGATTGAGATCCGTGGGCGTCGCGAGTACGCCGCACTATGGCAGACTTAGCCCGTCGCCCCAGAGCTGCTGTGTGTATTCAACCATCCGCGTTGCCAGCCACGGCACGAAGAAGGCCGCCCAGTTTTCCGGCAACATCCACGCCGCCACGGTCCATACATACAAGGACCAGCGAACCGTCAACGACAACATCGACTGGAAGGCGGACAAAGAGCCGTGCACGCCCTGGCAGGCCGAATGGAACGTGCTACTCGACGCCATTCGCAACGACCGTCCCCACAACGAAACCGAACGAGCGAT